>NZ_CFIDRX010000302.1:0-2009 GCF_984433645.1 Marisediminitalea sp. | reverse complement strand
CTGGCGGGCAGCGGTGATGAACTTGACCCGCTGACGCAAAAAGCCTTTTTGGAAATGAGTTCGCAGACGCAGCGTATGCAAAGCCTGATCGAGGATTTGTTGGTGCTGTCGCGTATTGAAGCGAGCTCTGAGCGGATTTATGAAAACACCGTGGATATGCCCGCAATGCTGCGCCAGATTAAACTGGAAGCCGATGCACTCAACAAAGACAAAGGCCACACCATTACCTTTCATCTTGATGAAGGGGTTAAAATTTACGGCATTGAAACGGAATTGCGCAGTGCCTGTTCCAACCTCATTTTTAATGCCATTAACTATACGCCGCCGGGTGGCCATATAGATGTGTATTGGTCGGTGACCAAAGAAGGTGTTAAGTTCGCGGTTAAAGACGATGGTGATGGCATTGAACAACGCCACTTGTCGCGCTTGACCGAGCGTTTTTACCGGGTCGACAAAGCGCGCTCCAGAAAGACGGGGGGGTCAGGACTGGGTTTGTCGATTGTGAAACACGTACTGAATCACCATAATTCGCAGCTTCAGATCACCAGTGTGGTGGGCGAGGGTAGTGTGTTTTTCTTTAATTTCGACGCCGAAATGATTGCCAGTCAGGATCCTGTTCTATGATGCGTATAGTGGTACTAACCCTGTTGTGTTGTTGGTCTGCACTGGTTGCCGCTGACGCACCTGAATACGAGCGTAAACCCGGCGTGGCCGGCAAGATTACGTCTGTGGGTTCCGACACCCTGGCGAATCTGATGACCCTTTGGTCGCAGGAATTTAAACACTTATACCCGGACGTAAAATTTCAAATTCAGGCATCTGGTTCATCAACAGCGCCGCCTGCGCTAACAGAAGGTACCGCCACAATCGGGCCGATGAGTCGCGAGTTGAAGCCCAGTGAAATTCAGGCATTTATAAGAGCGCACGGCTACCCGCCAACCGTCATTCCGGTCGCGTTGGATGCGATTGCGATTTTTGTTGAGCGGAAAAATCCGCTGCAAGGCCTGACTCTTTCTGAGGTCGATGCCATCTTTTCCGCAACACGGTTTTGTGGTGGTGAGGCAGCAATATCTCACTGGTCTCAGTTAGGTGTTGATAATTATGGTGAGGGCGCGCCTATCCGCTTATTTAGCCGAAACTCAGTATCGGGTACATATGGCTTGTTTAAGATTATGGCGTTATGCGACGGCGACTTTACAAAATCGGTGAATGAGCAGCCGGGCTCTGCCTCAGTGGTATTATCCGTGGCGTCCAGCAAGGGCGGCATGGGATATGCTGCGTATGGGTATAAAACTGCCGGTGTTAAAGCGTTGCCATTAGGGCATAACGAAGATAGCTTGGTGCCGCTGACCAGCGAAACCGTACAAAATGAAACTTACCCTTTCAGCCGGTATTTGTATCTGGTGGTCAATAAAGCCCCCGGCGAGCCACTGCCCAAACTGGAGAGAGAATTTTTACGTTACGTGCTGTCAAAGCGCGGTCAGCAGCAGGTGGCGCGAGATGGCTACTTTCCCATTCGTGAAGATATGCTGAACCGCCAGATGCGAGTTGTTCGTGGAGAGGAGACCTATTGATGCAGGCGCAGTGGAAGCAGTGGGTACTAACCAACCTGTTACGCAATGTACCGGTAACACAGCTTTATTCCACCTTGCTGGGCGAAGGATTTGCCCACGCTGAAATTGTCGCGCTGCTGGGAAATAATTTGCCTCCCGCGCAGCAACAGTCGCTGGCCCGGCAATACGCAGCGCGCTATCCCCAGCCGACATTTTTAGCAAAGGGGCACCTCGACAACGTTCAGTCTGACAATTTACAGATAATAGAATCCGAGCAGGCACAGCTGTATGTGGTGAAGGACTTTCTGGCGTCGTCGACCTGTGAAAACATTGTGGCGCTGAGTAAACAGAATCTCAGGCCATCCACTATCACCACAGCCAGCACTGAGGCAGATACCGCTTTCAGAACCTCGAGCACCTGTGACTTGGTTAGCCTCGACAGTGAGATCGCCCATC
>NZ_CFIDRX010000301.1:0-2060 GCF_984433645.1 Marisediminitalea sp. | reverse complement strand
TATGGGGCTCGACGTCAACGTCACGCCCGGCGATTTTCTGTTTAACGGCTGGCTGGCAAAGCACAAGCGCTCACCTCAAACCCCGGCGAATTTCCCGTTTCGGATTGAATACGGCTATCATTTTGACTCGGGCTTGTTAGGCGCATTTCTTCAACGCCACGCTCAAACTCTGGGAGTGACCCACAAGTCACGAAATATCGAAAGTGTGCAGTGCCACCCAAATGGCGACATCGCTTCCCTGCACACCCGAGAAGGTGAAATCATTGAAGGCGATTTGTTTATCGATTGCTCCGGTTTTCGCAGTTTATTACTGCAAAAAACGCTGAAGGTGCCGTTTAAATCTTTCAAAGACAACCTGTTCAATGACGCTGCGGTCGTTTGCGCCACCGATGCCTTAGAAGACCGCCCTGTAGAAACCCGTTCAACCGCGTTGTCGACCGGTTGGGCCTGGCAAATCCCGCTGACTAATCGAACCGGTAACGGCTATGTGTATAGCTCTGCGTTCATTTCACAGGATGATGCCGAAAAAGAATTACTCACGCACCTTGGTGTAAATGATGACGATGCGCAAACTCGCCATTTGACCATGAGAGTGGGTCAGGTTAGCGAGCACTGGAGCCGTAACTGTCTGGCGCTAGGCCTGTCCCAAGGGTTTATTGAGCCCCTTGAGGCAACAGCCCTGCATTTGGTTCAGACCAGTGTTGAAATCTTCATGGATCACTATGAAAAAGGCGGTTTCAGCGACCAATACCGAGCGGCATATAATCTGGTTATTGGGGAGCGCTTTGAACGCGTAAGGGATTACATCGTCGCTCACTATAAACTCAATACGCGCAACGACTCTGAGTACTGGCGGGCTAACCGCAACAACGACGTGCTGTCTGAATCGCTGCTGCAATTATTGGACGTCTGGTTTAGACGAGGGGATTTACAGCAGGAAATTCAGCGTCAGAAGCTGGATTCTCATTTTGGAGCAACGTCCTGGCACTGCTTGCTTGCGGGATATGGTGCGTTTCCTCGCCTGGCTGCCCAGCAGCCTAATCAAGGCGATTTATACAAGGACAATAATCTGGCGCAGTTCTTTTCGGGGTGCTTACTTAACTTCTCAGCGCAATAACGCGACGACTCACATTTATGAGCCTGTGAATACTGAATTGCAGGCTCATTTTAAGTACGCTTATCAGCCTATGGTTTCGCCCAGTTTCAGCTCATAAGACAGCGACATCGACTGGTTTTCGCCACTGAGTAGCAGGTTCGCGGCTTGCATACCTTTCTCGACGCTCGACTGACACACTGTAGACAAGTATGGACGGGTTCGGGAAGCCTCTTCGATACCATCAAAGCCGGTGATCTTAAGCTCACCGGGCACATCAATGCCCATCGACAATGCGCATTGCAAAAGCTCTAGCGCAATGATATCACTCATGCACAGGATAACATTTGGGCGTGGCTGGCTGTAGAGGACTTCCTTAGCGGCCTGGACTGCATACACCACGTTGTTTTCAGGCAGGCTCCATATCCAGTCTGAATCTACCGTGATCCCCGCTTCTTTCAGTGCTTCACTGTAGCCATCTAAACGGCGGTGGGTAATGGAGGACTCTACATTCAGCAGAGGGTTGTCGTATATGCGGCAGGTACTGGGTGAGTCAATTAAGCGCAATCCCAGAATTGCCACGTGGTCGCCCGGTTTCAATGCCGCTTTGGCAATTTCATAGCTGGCTTTCTCGTTGTCGATGTTGATTGCCGGGCGGCCTTCCAGGTTAAAGTCGACCGTCACCACGGGCTTACTTTGTTGATTCAACTGTTCGGACAATGCAGCATTGCGCGGCGCCCCATAACAGATGAACCCATCAACAAAATCCACAACGTCGGCAATCGACTCAGAATCACCGGCGTACAATAACAAGTGCTTTTGATTCTCCCGCAATACCCGGGAGACGCCCTGAATAAAGGTGCTGGCAACCGGGTCTGTGACCATGTAGTCCAGGCTGTCCGCTAACACCAACGCTACAATATTAGACTGGCCTTTGCGCAAAATCTGCGCGGCGCGATTCGGGCCG
>NZ_CFIDRX010000300.1:0-2094 GCF_984433645.1 Marisediminitalea sp. | reverse complement strand
GCGGTCAGCGATGTCGGGGTATCTGGTGCGCCGGGGATGGGTTCTTCCAGGTTGTGGGTCATAACGCGTTTGGCGGCGAATACCGCAAATGCCGTTGTGCCCAGAGAGGATTTAAACCATTCAGGTTTGTGTTCGGGGTAACCGGTTATTGAGTAATCCACACTTTGGGTCATGTGATGGAATGTTCTGGCGATCGACCAATTGGTTTGTGAAGTCAGCTGACTGGCATCCAATGAGCGCAAAAATGCCTGCAGGGCGCTGATGCTCATGTCGTCGTTGTGCTGCGGTGTATTCAGCCAATAGCCACCCGCCACGCCAATAGCGCCACAAGACAGCGCGGATATCACAAAGGTACGTCGATTCATTTTGTTGCTGTTGGTAATAAGCCAGAGTGAAACAGTATGACAATCGGGACGATCTGTATAGTGCTGATTACGAGGGGTTGATACACTTCACGCCATTACGAACAGGTTACGGAGGCGACACATGAAGGATGCCGATCGCGCAAGTATCATTAAAGCCAGCTGGAAATTGCACGACATTGTTGAGTCTGGCTATCTGGCTAACGGGGCTGTGAAAAACAGTCCGGAATGGCTGGAAAAACAGCGTTTGCTGTTAGCCGACATGGCCCTGCATTTACTCCAGACATCGGTAAAACCGGGCGACATTGACCTGGAAAAACTAACCAATAACCTGCATGCAATTTTAACGATTACCGATCAGTTCTTGCCCCATGCTGGTTTGAAGCAAGCCACCGAGTCGCTATACGAACCCCTCAGCTGACACCAGCCTGTTCGCTACGGCGCACTTCACCCGGGCTTTTCCCGATGACTTTTTTAAAGGCGCGGGAAAAGGCAGATTCAGACTGGTAACCTAAGTCCAGCGCAATGGCCAGCAAGGTGTCATTGCTGAACTGGAGTTTCGAATAGGCCAGTGACATGCGCCATTCAGTTAAATAATCCATTGGGGTGTTCCCCACCAGTTGCTTAAATTGCTGGGCAAAATTGGTCCGCGACATACCCACTTCTTTAGCCAGACTCTCTAAACGCCAGTGCTCATCTGGAGCGTTGTGGATCAGCTGTAAGGCTTTGGCGATGCGATCGTCCGACAATACACTCAACCAGCCTAAAGTGCCTGCTTCCAGACTATTAAGATGCTCGCGCAACACCGCAATAATCAGAATTTCCGCCAGCCTCGACAACACCGCCTCGGTGCCCAGACCCACATATTGAGTTTCGGTGCGGATCAATTCGCTAATGTGTTTTACCAGCGTATGGGTAGGGCGGTGAGATTCCCGGATCACCAGCGCAGTAGGTAAACCGGAAAGTAGCTTTTGGGCCAGCGGATGGGTAAAGAATAAGGCGCCACATAACAGCCGTGAAGTTTCGCCATTGCCGCCATACTCCAGGGTCTCGAAGCGCTCTGACACACACTGTATGGGCAATGATGTCAGTGGTACGCGTGGCGCAGGAGACTGCCCGTTGAGCTGGTGGCCTTCGCCGCGTGGAAACAATATAAAATCATTGGTTTGCAGGACACAGGACGTATCATCAAAGTGAAATTCGGCTGCACCATCTAACACCAGGTGGAACATCAGGCAATGAGGGATAGCGGGCATATCCACCGCCCAGGGATCGCTTAACAGGGAGTCGGTGCAAAAGGCCGTGGCGATATGCAGGTTGTTCAGCAACTTGCCCAGCGGGCTGTCTTCGAGGGGCGTATCCGCGCGCTGATTGGGGTCGAATTCCATATCGGTAGGTCTGCCTGTCCTGTTGTGAGGGGCCGCAGACCAATATACGCGAAATGCAGAAGACATGACAATTCCTCCCGTTTGGCTGATCAGAGTGCCGCTGGCCAGATTAGCAGTGCACCGCTTGCGGTTGCCGATACTGTGCGCACATGATTCCAAAATACCCAGTTGCGCAGGTATGCCTGCCAGGTGTGTGGAAATCCAAGTTCACCGCTTGCCGCTAACAAGGCATTATTGAGCGGGACATTCTTTATAAGCGTGACCAGAAAAGTGCCAGCGAAGAAGATTAGCCCGGCAAGATAATCGTTTGAGCGCGTAACCAGCAATACCAGCGCGGTGAGGGC
>NZ_CFIDRX010000299.1:0-2143 GCF_984433645.1 Marisediminitalea sp. | reverse complement strand
AAACGCCTGTGCGATCATTGATCCGGTGATGGACTACGATGCCGCGTCGGGCACACTATCCAGCGAATTTGCTGACAAAATTGTCAGTTTCATTGACAAAAATGGCTTGAGTACAGAGTGGATCCTGGAAACCCACGCCCACGCAGATCACCTCACGGCAGCCCCCTATCTGAAAGCTAAATTAGGTGGCTTGATTGGCATCGGTGAACATATACGCCGGGTTCAGTCTACGTTTAAATCCATTTACAACCTCGAGGACACTTTTCCTTCGGACGGCAGCCAATTTGATCAACTATTTGGTGACGGTGAGGTAATCAGTCTCGGCCATTTGGATATCGAAGTGTTACACACGCCCGGTCACACACCGGCTTGCGTTTCCTATTACATAGAAGATGCCGTGTTTGTTGGCGACACCCTGTTTATGCCGGACTACGGCACCGCACGAGCGGATTTTCCCAACGGCAGTGCCAATACCCTGTATCAGTCGATTCGCAAGATACTGGCGCTACCAGAGTCAACTCGCATGTTTGTAGGGCATGATTACAAAAGCCCTAACCGTGACGCGTTCAAGTGGGAAACCTCCGTGTTCGAGCAGCGCAGAAGCAACATTCATGTGAAAGACGGCGTGAGTCAGGCTGATTATGTGACTATGCGTGAAAAGCGTGATGCTGGCCTGGCAGTCCCAAAATTGCTGCTGCCGGCCATACAAATAAATATTCGCGCAGGGCAGCTTCCGCCGGCAGAAGACAATGGCAAACACTATCTGAAAATACCGCTGACTGTGAGTAAGTAGCGATGCTAGCGATCTTACTTGGGGCCACGGTGATTGGCCTGAGCCTTGGTATTCTGGGCTCGGGCGGTTCCATTCTGACAGTGCCACTACTGACTTACGTCATAGGTCGGCCACCGAAAGTGGCGATTGCCGAGTCCCTGCTGATCGTTGGCTGCATTGCAGCGACAGGCGCAATGAGGTTGCACCGTGAGGGACTAATCGACTGGCCAAAAGTAGGGTGGTTCGGGCTACCGAGTATGGCGGGTACCTATCTGGGCGCAATGACATCGCAGTATGTCCCCGGTACAACCCAACTCGCTGTGTTTGCTGTTGTTATGCTGTTAGCCAGCGGTTTTATGTTGCGCCCTTACAAGCCCAATACAATCACAGGTATTAGCGTGTTTAAGCTCAGTGTCGTCGCTATCTGTGTTGGCAGCGTCGCCGGGTTTGTTGGGGTGGGCGGCGGATTCCTAATTGTGCCAGCTCTGTTGGCGACGGCAGGTGTATCAATGCGACAGGCAATAGGCACTAGCCTGGCAATTATTGTTATGCAATCTATCTCCGGCTTTAGCAAATACTCCTGGTTGTTCTGGCAATCGGGTGAGCTTCCTTACGACTGGCTGCTAATAGCGGTGATGGTTGGGGTGGGCGCTGTCGGGTCTGTATTTGGAGTGCGTTTGGCTGCTGCACTTCCTCAACATCAGCTTAAGCGCGGTTTCGGCGCGTTGTTGGTAGTGATGGGACTCAGCATTTTCTTTTCAGCTATTGGAGGTATCTAATGCCGGTTAATACAATCACCGCAGAGTTCAGCGTCTCGGGGCCGCTGGACCAAAACGCAATTAACAACCTGGCTGCTACGGGCACAACACTGCTTATTAATGTGCGGCCAGATAACGAATGTGCCGGGCAAACTAACGATACTGCATTGGCGGCAATGGCTGAAAAAGCGGGACTTGCCTATGCCTTTATTCCGGTAACAAGCGGTGATTACCCAGACGATAAAATTGCGGCCTTTGCCAGTGTGCTGGCTTCCTGT
This sequence comes from Marisediminitalea sp., assembly GCF_984433645.1. Taxonomy (NCBI): domain Bacteria; kingdom Pseudomonadati; phylum Pseudomonadota; class Gammaproteobacteria; order Alteromonadales; family Alteromonadaceae; genus Marisediminitalea; species Marisediminitalea sp. Next base: position 335 of record NZ_CFIDRX010000299.1, on the reverse strand, counting down.
GATGGCGCTGTTCATGGCATCTGCCGCACAGGCACCAGGGCGGCGCATTTATGGGCATTGGCTAAATGCAAAGCCGGGGTGAATAAGGTGTGGTTGCAGCAGCAATTGGTTCAGGCAGGGATTGATGTGGCTCCCTTACTGGCAAACTGTGAACCATTGGTTGATAAAAAAGCGGCGGCCTGAAAAAGACTGCCGCTACGTTGGGAGGGTGGCCAGGCAATCGTTGCTCAAGCCACCGGGCACATGAAAACCTATGGGCAGTGCGTGGTCGGCTTACCGCGCTGTGTTAAGCGCAGGTTTGAAACCGATAGTTCAGCCTGGCCATTCACACTAAA
>NZ_CFIDRX010000298.1:0-2162 GCF_984433645.1 Marisediminitalea sp. | reverse complement strand
GAAGAGGCTTTTTGTCAGGCGCTGGCGTGCGGATTACGGCACTGGCAGGTTCATGAACACCTGTTTTTCGAAACCCAGTCACCCAAGATGCTGACCGAAATAACCCGTGCAGTGCGGATGTTAATGCAGACGGTGTCCCTGTATTTACCGGTGCTGCAGTGTCCTGCATTACTGGCGTTGCACAAAAAGCTGATGCGCTATGCAGAAGCCTGGTTATGGCAGGACGACCTGCAAAGCTTGCGAATGCTGTTGTCTAAGAAAAGCCTCTTTAATAAACGCTTGTCGCGTTATCCGGCGTTGTTGAGCTATTTACAGGGGCGACAAGCCGGCTTGTTACAGGCGCACGATCCGCAAAGCAAGTTATATGAGGACACGCCGTCTCTGCTGAAATTGTCAATTGCGCAGATTCTGCAAGAGAAACCTTGGCGCGGGGCTGCCACCGGATATGACTTACCGCTGATGGAACATGCCAAGGGCTGGTTGTCACAGGGATGGCAAACTATTCAGCAGTCCATGCCTATTCAACGCCAAATGCATGCGGCAAACTATACCTCGGTAGAAGTGTTGTTACGTCAGACCTTGTTCAACGGCTTTTTAGTGGCCGATTTATTTGCGCATTCACGTGGTCACTTTCGCGCGCCCTGGCTGGATATTCTGACCGGCATCGACGAGCTGAATGCATTATTACTGCTGAAAAAGTCGGTGTTTGATGCGGAGTTAGCTGAGCAGCGAGAGTTGCTGGAATGGGTACAGGAAAAAACACAGAACCTGCTTCGCGTGATGGAGCGGAGCCGGCAGGCTGCAATGTCGGGGGAAATTTACTGGTAATGGACAACCCCAATGAGCTTATCTAACGATTCGGTAGCTGTATGGGTAGCAGCGTTGCTGACCTGTATATGGTTAGTGATGCTGGCTGTCACACTGAAACAAAAAGCATTGCCCGTTGGCAATGGTGGCCGGATGTTAATGTTGCTCAGTTGGCCGCTATTGGTTATTAGCGAACTCTGGGCGCTGGGGTATGGACAGGGGCATTCCTTTATTAGTCTGGTTGTGCTGATCGTTGCACCGCTTCAGCTCATGGGTTTGCAAATGACTACCATGGCTTTATTGTGGCGCAAGCCTCGTTATGCACGCTGGCCACACGCGCTCGTTGCCACTGTGTTGCTGGCTTTACTGGGCTATCAATTGTGGGCTTTCATGGCTGACTTGTCGGGTTGGCATGGCCTGGTTCCTTACGGCGAACCTCTGGTGTACTGGCCTGTGTATGCCAGCTGTTTGCTTATTGCGTTTGCGATGCTGTATACCGCCATTATGCAGGTTGAACATATTCAGCAGTACCATCATGACTTACCGCTGCAGGTTGTCGATACACAACACTATAAAATAAAAGGCGTGGCTGGCGCATGCGGTTTTACCGTGGGAGTTGCCTTCTTCCTGGTCGTGATCACGGTCCTGGTGGGTATCGGTATTTTTCCCTTTGAAAGCTGGCTGGCCTGGTTTCACTGTGGTGTGGCAAGCAGCATGTTGGCGGTGTTGGCTAACTTGTGTCGCAGGCAACAAACCTCGCCATCGCCGTTTGATCACGCTGCGCTGGAAAACGCACCAGTATTGACCGATGCCAAAGCCCAGGCAATAGTAAAACAGGCCGATACGGTAGTGATTGCCTCAAAAGCTTACAAGCAGGTAGGGTTAACGCTGGAGTCCTTTGCGCGTCAGGCAAAGTTAGACCCTACGGTATTGTGCCTGGCGTTGTTGAAGGTGAAGAAGCAGCACTTCAGAAATTACATGTATCAGTTCAGAATGAAATACGCCAAGCAGCTATTACTGCGCTCTGATATCAAACTGGACCAGGTTGCCAAACGCCTGCAGCTAGGCAACAAAGGCACAGTGAGTCACACGTTTTTAAAATATCTGGAAAGTAAGCAATAGCCCGCAATTAGCGCGCATGCATGCCATTTTTAAACAACGCTTTTTTGCTCAGGCGTACATAGCAGCAAATTTATCTGCCAGTGCGTCCAGACTCTCCTTATGAGCCGGATCGGGCTCGATACATTCAATAGGGCACACGGCGACGCAACTGGGTTCATCATAGTGCCCCACACATTCTGTGCAGCGTGACGGATCAATCTGATAAATCTCAGCGCCCATGCTAATTGCTTCGT
>NZ_CFIDRX010000297.1:0-2196 GCF_984433645.1 Marisediminitalea sp. | reverse complement strand
CCATTGGCGAGGTGGAAAGCTCTGGTGTCGAGATAGACATTGACGCTGCGCTCACCGACGCCACGGTAATGACCTTTTCTTACGCCTATATTGATGCGGCTACCCAAAACACGGTTACGAATCCGGACTGGGGTGTGGAAATTGCTGCTGGCACGCCATTGGTCAACGTGCCAGAACATGCATTCAACCTGACCGCCACGCATAGCCTGATGCTTGCCGGCTACGCTACACGTATTTCTGCTGGTATTACCCACGTTGGTGAGCGAGTAGGTGATGCGGTTGCGCCAGACTACAAACTTCCTAATTACACCATTGTGGATTTGTCTGGCACAGTAGACATCACCCCGGATCTGACCGCGCGTCTGGTTATCGACAACCTGTTCGACAAAACCTACTACGACAACTCTTACTCTGCACTGTGGACTCAACCTGGCAGACCACGCATGGCGCGAGCAAGCATACGCTATGCGTTCTAATCAGCCTGCTCTTGCCAAAGTTTGAAACGACCCGCATTGCGGGTCGTTTTTTCTCGCAATGGTTTCAAACCAGGCCTGATACACCATTAAAATCGCTTAGCATCTACTGATATACTTTAATCAAATGGCACTCCATTTCGCAGGTAAAACCATGTCACAGCAACCTATTCACAATGTCCCCACCAATATCATCACCGGCTTTCTGGGCGTGGGTAAAACATCGGCAATTCTGCATTTACTCACCCAAAAGCCCGCCCATGAACGTTGGGCTATTCTGGTGAATGAATTTGGTGAAATTGGGATTGATAAAAGTCTGTTTGAAGGACAATTAACAGCGGACAGTGGCGTATTCATTCGCGAGGTGCCCGGCGGTTGCATGTGCTGTGCAGCCAGCCTGCCTATGCAGATTGCGCTGAACCAATTGCTGGCAGCATCCCGCCCTCATCGTTTGTTGATTGAACCCACTGGCCTGGGCCATCCTAAAGAAGTGATGCAGGTTCTCACCGCCGAGCACTATCAACCCGTACTGTCGATACAAAAGACACTGACACTGGTCGATGCCCGAAAGTTAAGTGACAACCGATATACTCAGCACGATACGTTTAACCAGCAGCTTGGCATTGCCGATGTGATCGTAGCAAACAAATGTGACCTGTACTCGGATCAGGATAAAGTCAGGTTAAAGCAGTACGTAGCAGCACACTGCCAGCCTGACACCATCATTGTACAAACCCAATTCGGCCAACTGTCGTTGGATACCCTGGCTGGTCGGGCGACTAACTATGCTCAACCCCACCAGCGCCAACACGACCATAGTCATGCTCATGACCATCAGCAAGAACATGCAGACAATGTCTCGAGCAATACACTGGCTGCCGATCAGGATTTGCCGGCCAATGGCATATTAAGCGCGAACAATAAAGGAGAGGGTTTTATCAGCACCGGATGGCGATTTTCACCCGATATTGTGTTTGACCATTCGGCGTTGAAGACATGCCTGTCGCAACTTCGCGCCGAGCGATTAAAAGGCGTCTTCATTACCAACAACGGGGTATTCGGGTATAACCTGACCGACGATGCCTTAACCGAGATGCAACTGGACGATTGCGAGGAAAGTCGTGTCGAAGTGATTGCGACTGACATACCAGACTCGCTGGAAGCTCAGTTAACTGCCTGCTTTCTCGTTAGCAAATAGCAAGCAGTGAAAACTGATTCAGTCGTAGGCCGTTATTTACTCAGGCACTGGCCTTCTTTATAGCGCTCAGGAAAGATAGCTTTCAGCGTTTGCGTGAGCCGAGCATAGTCACTTGCCAGGTCATTTGCTTGCTCTGCGCTTAACACCTGTCCAAATGTTTCTACTCGTTCAGCTTCGACATGCGTGTAGTGGAACACGCGCATGTCGACTGATTCATGCTGCCACCGCTCATGCATATTGTCGATGTTGTGTTGCGAGTCATCGATAAACACGATGGCGTCGAACTCACGACCGGTTTTAGCCAGTATCCACGCCAGCATGTCGCCTTTGTGCATGCCCGTTGTCATCATGACCCCGCGGCTGTAACTCATTTCGCGTGCCAGCAATTCCCGGTATGTCACATCGGTTTCGCCATTTGGTGTAAGTGCATTCAGGCTGGCATCAATGCCCTTGTTGTACAGCTCTCTTTCAGTCGGTGAGCGATAATCGGGTGAACGCGATGTCAGCAACATAATAGGGTTGCCT
>NZ_CFIDRX010000296.1:0-2232 GCF_984433645.1 Marisediminitalea sp. | reverse complement strand
CCGAAGGGCAGCGTTTGTGCGTCATTTATACTGCGTTATCGCCCACTTATGTAGAACAACTACACTACGTGGACTCTGCCTTGCCTAAATGACGCACAACTCGCTGCAAAAACATACAGCAAAGGTCAACAGCCCCTACCAACTCCACGCGTCTTTGATTACAATAGCGCCTTTGTTATTGAGCCAGGACATCGCATGTCACAATACGTATACTCTATGCACAGGGTGGGCAAAATTGTCCCGCCTAATCGTCAGATTTTAAAAGACATTTCACTTAGCTTTTTCCCCGGCGCCAAAATTGGTGTGCTGGGTCTGAACGGCGCGGGTAAATCAACCCTGCTGCGCATCATGGCTGGTGTGGATACAGAAATCGAAGGGGAAGCCAGACCACAACCTGGTATCAATATTGGTTATCTGCCGCAGGAGCCGCAACTGGATGAGAGCAAAGACGTTCGCGGTAACATAGAAGAAGCCGTTGCCGATGTTGCGCATGCGCTGAAGCGCCTCGACGAAGTCTATGCCCTGTACGCAGAGCCAGACGCCGACTTCGACGCCCTGGCCAAAGAGCAGGGTGAACTGGAAGCCATTATCCAAACCAAAGACGGTCATAATCTGGAAAATGCCCTGGAACGTGCCGCCGATGCGTTGCGTCTGCCGCCCTGGGATGCCGATGTCAGCAAACTATCCGGTGGTGAACGCCGCCGTGTCGCGCTGTGCCGTTTGTTACTCGAAAAGCCGGACATGCTGCTGCTCGACGAACCGACTAACCACCTTGACGCAGAATCCGTCGCCTGGTTAGAACGCTTCCTGCACGACTATGAAGGCACCGTGGTAGCCATTACCCACGACCGTTACTTCCTCGACAATGTAGCGGGCTGGATCCTGGAACTTGACCGTGGCCATGGTATTCCATGGGAAGGTAATTACTCCAGCTGGCTCGAGCAGAAAGACGCGCGTCTGGAACAAGAAGAACGCGCAGAAAATGCCCGCCAAAAATCGATTAAACAGGAATTGGAATGGGTTCGTACCAATCCTAAGGGCCGCCAGGCAAAAAGTAAGGCGCGTATGGCACGCTTTGAAGAGCTGTCCAGCGGCGATTATCAAAAGCGTAACGAAACCAACGAACTGTTCATTCCACCGGGTGAGCGTTTAGGTGACAAAGTCATCGAAGTACAAAACCTGAAGAAATCGTACGGAGACCGTGTGCTCATTGACGACATGAGCTTCACTGTTCCTAAAGGTGCAATCGTGGGTATTATTGGTCCAAACGGTGCGGGTAAGTCCACGCTGTTCCGTATGTTAACCGACAAAGAGCAACCTGATAGCGGTACGATCACCATTGGTGATACGGTAAAAATTGCCAGCGTTGAGCAGTTCCGCGACCACATGGATGGCAACAATACCGTATGGCAGGAGCTGTCAGATGGTCAGGACATCGTGCGCATTGGTAATTTCGAGCTGAACAGCCGTGCGTACTGCAGCCGTTTTAACTTCAAAGGTACCGACCAGCAGAAGTTCATTAAAGACCTATCGGGTGGTGAGCGTAACCGGGTTCACTTAGCAAAATTACTCAAAGCCGGCGGCAACGTATTGCTGCTCGATGAACCGACCAACGACCTTGATGTAGAAACACTGCGTGCATTGGAAAATGCGTTATTGGAATTCCCTGGCTGTGCCATGGTTATCTCGCACGACCGTTGGTTCCTTGACCGGGTTGCTACACACATCCTGGATTACCGCGACGAAGGTAAGATCAACTTCTACGAGGGTAACTACACTGATTACGAAGCCTGGCTGAAAGCCAACTTCGGACAGGATGTCGTTGAACCACACAGACTGAAGTACAAGCGCATCAGTAAATAAGCGCTGCCTTTATCAAGCAAAGCCCCTCCCACTTAGGTGTCGAGGGGCTTTTTCTTTGTGCTACCGGCCCGAGTTAGCCAGAAGCGCAATACACGTCAAAGCACAGCTACGCTCTGACGTCCTCTCTGCTACACTTGTGATTGTAAAGCCCTAACTAAACTGAGATTATGTTGCGCAACACACGCAACGCGTTTATCCGGAGTCGGCAATGTCTAAAGAGAAGCGACAGTTTCAACGTCTGGCCATTGATATGAACGGCCTGCTTAATATCGCAGAACATACCTTCAAAGTGAGGGTTCTCGATTTGTCATTGCAAGGCGTGAGAGTACGAGTGGACAGTGACAGCGCACTGGATATCAGCCAACCATT
>NZ_CFIDRX010000295.1:0-2290 GCF_984433645.1 Marisediminitalea sp. | reverse complement strand
CCAAATCGCTGCCGACCGTTTAAACGGAACAGCAACAACTCCAGCCGGTTCTGGCCGACCAGTTGCGTACGCTGATTAACCGAATCTAAAATTCCAGACATACTTCACCTCGATATTTCAATGTGGGCATAGAGTTTGCGTGTTTCCTGTTTAACAGAGGTGGCGTCAATATACTGTCGCGGCTGTTCTGATTAGCAAAACTCGCTGATTTATCTTTAATAATAGTCAAAATGAAAACATCTGAACATGAAAATATTGAAAACATTACTTTTGCCTGCGCGCCTGGCTTTCATATTGACTACAGGTATCACCTTAGCTCACTTTGGCGCAATTGCCCAACTAAACACCGGTACGCCGCACGAGCGTCTGACGAATGCCGTTAAAGCGTTTTTGGAAAACCGTCTGGCACCAACCCGGGAAACCGATTTAGCGGATAATTTAAGCGTGGATGTGACCCCCATAGATAGTCGCATTAACATACCGGAATGCACCGTGCCTTTTAGTTTTGATGTGGATCCTGCCACGCTACAGCAATCCTATCTTAACGTCCGGGTGAGTTGTGACAGCAACAGTTGGTATTTATTTTCCAGTGCCAAAGTAACCCGCACCCGCACTATCGTTGTCACGGCCAGTATGATAAGCCCTGACACCGTGCTATCGGCCAGCCACTTATCGCTGGCCGAAGTCGACATTACACAACTGCGACACACCCCTTTCACCTCGCTTGAGGATGTGGTTGGCGCCCGGCTGAAATACCGGGTAAGAGAAGGCCAGCCGGTGCAAACGAATATGCTATGCTTTATCTGTAAAGGTGATAGAATCACCATTAGCGCTAACGCGGGTGCAATGAAGGTAAAAACCTCCGGCATCGCCCGACAGGATGGCGTGATTGGCGATACCATTGAAGTAGTGAACAGCAGTTCTAATAAGTCTGTCATCGCTGAAGTTGCCAGCACCCAGGAAGTCGTGGTGAATCTGTGATAAGGTGGCTATAAATACCGCGGTTTTTATGCGAAAAAAACGCAATTGAGCCTAAAGAAATTCTACCTGCAGCCGATAAATTAATTGAGGTTTAAAAGGTAGTGGAAATTAATTATGGCAATTAACAACGTAAACAATGGCTTACCCAAAGCGCCTGTTGACAATAACAAGGTCAACAGTCAGCAACAGCCACAACAAAATAAAACGGCTGCGCAGCAAGCTGCCGCATCAACAGCTCAGGCTGCCAATGTGCCGCGTCAGGATTCTGTGTCATTGACGCAGTCTGCTCAGCAGTTAAATCAGGTACAGAAGAAAAGTGCCGAAGCGCCGGTTAATCAGGAAAAGGTCGATAAACTGAAGAAAGCCATTCAGAGTGGTGAGTACAAAGTGGATCCACAGTCACTGGCGAAAAAGATTGCACGCCTGGAATCGGAGATTTTTGGATTTAAGTCCTGAAGCAACAAATCATGACGGCAACACTGAATGAGCAATTAACGCAACAAACTGAAAATCTGACATCTCTGAAAGCGATGCTGGATAAAGAGTTGCACCTGATTAGCTCAAGAGATGCCGAAGCGTTAATGACGCTGCTAAAAGATAAAGAACAACTGCTCGGTGCTATCCAAAACCTCGACGATGCCATTAACCCGCAGTTGCAGGCGCTTCAGCAAGAAGCGCCCCTCCCCGAAGACATTCAGGCCCATATTGACCAGGCCAAAACCCTGCTCAGCGAATGCCAGTATTGTACTGAAGTAAACCAGCTTGCCGTTGAGCAAGGTCAGTTACGCCTGGTTCATTTGCGCAACCTGATGATGGATGTTCGGGCCAAAGAGTCCCTGACCTACGATAAAGCCGGTAAAAAGAAAGGCGGCTTTTCAGGTAAAGGTGTAAGCGCGTAAACCACAATAACTTAAACAGTTACATTCGTGCCCAAAAGATTTTGCACGAGTAGGTTGGGTTATGCTGAGCTTGTAGTTTCTGTAATTCGTTCATCTGCACAAACGGATTAGTTGGGAAAGAACCACTTCCGGCAAATGCTAAGCACTAAGCTCTGTTCAGCAAGAATGAAAAATTTATTAGAAGCTGCCGACCTTTTCTGTACATTTTTTGCAGCGAACTGTTAGTAATTTAAACAAAGGCTGAGTCCACGCAGTATAAATCACTAACAAACGTGCTCTTAGGTACGACTAAGCGCGTTTTGTTCTTTGACCTAGAGTGCAAGGTCAACGATGGAATGGTCTCCCCCCTCAAACGGCATCGCAATGTGCCAAACCTGGAATTGAACAATCAAGTTAACAAGGTGAGGAGA
>NZ_CFIDRX010000294.1:0-2387 GCF_984433645.1 Marisediminitalea sp. | reverse complement strand
CCAGCTAAGTGCGTTTATTGAAAAACAGTACGCGTCGTTAAGTGAAGACGTGAGATTAGGGCAATAAGCAAAGCTATTGCGTTATTGCCGCTCTAACGGCTGGCCGGTATTCAGGCGGAAAGCGTTCAATAAGCGTCGACACTTGTAAGGGCGTTAACTTATCAGCATTGTGGTTGTTTATGACGGTGGCGCCACCACCGTTACGGCGCCGTATACGTTTGTTCGTGGTATTGTTAGTGATTTCTACACGCTGAGTTGCTGGAAATCGGTATTCAATACTGTTGGGATAGCTGTGATATTGCAGAACCCAGTTACCGCTCACAATTGTGTCGGGTGAACTTTCCAGCGTGATGCCCGCATCGGCATAAGGGTGGCTATTGTCAGCGTGTATTATCCAGTTATCTTTAATCACCCCACCTTGGTTCCCCTTATTGGCCATGCCAAAGCCAATGCCTCTATCACTGTTTACAATGATGTTGTCTTCCACAGTAATATGTCCGCTGCTATACCAAAGATGGATAGCGTGTTCAGCTACGCGCTTGGCGGGGCTGGCAATCCCGTAAAACTGATTGTGTCGGATGTGCCAGTGTTGTCCCAAGTGCAGGTCAATGCCGCCAATATAATATTGTGGGCCAATACCTGCTGAATAAACGAAGGTGCTATGCTCAACGACTCCGAAGTCAGCAGCCTCCGGCTGTCCAGGCCGATGGCTGACCTTTAATAATTGCTCATAGCTGTCGCGTAGCACAGAACGCGACAAGTGGAAATAATCTGCATTGTTTTCACCCGCTACCTGAATAATGTGATTCGGCGCTTGTTCTGCAGTTAAACCAATAAAACTAAAATGAGGTGCATTCACGCGTAGCAGGCTGAACACCTGGCCTGTTTGTTTCATTCCCGGACCGCGCAAGACTACGTCCTTCGCATTAAGCGATTCCGATTGCAAAGTGATCCCCGGTGCGGTGACCACAATCGGGCGGTGAATCGCGTATAGACCGCGACGCAGCTGTATGGTGGTGTTGCCGCCTACTCGATTGGCTTCGTGAATAGCCGCATAGAGTTGTTCACTACTTTCAACCGTAATATGGCGCTTAGCTTCTGACGCAACAGTATGCATGCTGTTTAACATCAGCATACCGGCGACAACTAGGAACCATCGCTTTAACATTATCATGTGTCTTTTGGCTTGCGGCTTCCCAGAACTTTAGCTGGGTTGCCCCCTACAATAGCGTAATCCGGGACATCAGAAATAACCACGCTACCAGCAGCGACAACACATTTTTTTCCGACATTTGCCATGACTAAAGCGCCGTTGCCCAACCAGGAGTCTTCACCAATCTCTACCTGAGTAAATGTACCGCCCTGTTCCCGGAGTGGTGTGTCAGGATCAGAGAAATTGTGTTGCCCTTTGCCACTCATAATATGCACACCACTGCCGAGTAAACAATTTGCCTGGATACGGCATTTGCCAATATTGCATTGCGGGCCAATATAAACGCCGTCACTGATATGTGTGTCGTGCTGAGAGAACAACGTACCAAATCCGATGACGGTATTCTGGCTGGTGTTATTAAGTACCAGGCGATAGAAAGCGGCGCGTAAATACACGCCTATCAAGCCGGGAAACAGGCTTACCATTTGCGACCAACTAGTGGTGGCCTGATCTTTGTCCATGAGTATTGATTGCAGCGTAAAACCAACCCAAAAAGGGAAGGCCAGTAATAGAAAGACCAGCCGTATGACCGACTTAATTAACGACTTCATTCGGCCTGCACCTCTTTTTCTTTTTGGTTGTCAGGCAGTAGCGATAACAGTGACTGTAACTTGCCCTGCCAGGAGTAATGCGCGGCAATGGTGTCCAATGCGGATTGCCTGACTGCCTGATAATGTGCCGGTGACGACATTAATGTTTCAATGGCGTTTAGCATCGCCTCGGGTGTATCGCCGATATGTATGCTTTCACCGTCTTGGTAAACAATGCCTTCAGCCCCCATTGATGTCGCGACGACCGGTAACCCACAGGCAAAGGCTTGTAAAATCTTATTCTGAATACCGCGAGCGATGCGGAAAGGCGCAACAAACAGGTTACTCTCATGGAAATACGGCAAAATATCATCAACAAATCCGGTTACCGTTATACCGGACTGCTCGGCAAGCTGACGAATTTCCGGTGCTGGGTTCATACCCGCAATGGTTAAGGTAGCCTGAGGCCATGCGGAGACTACCGCTGGCCATACATGCCGATAGAACCACATCATGGCATCGACATTGGGCGCATAGTCCATTACGCCAGCGAATAGTAGCCTGGGGACGTCGACGGCTGCCGGCGTGTCGGCAGGGTGAAACTCAGTTGGATCAATGCCGTTGCCAATGGTTACTACATTGGC
>NZ_CFIDRX010000293.1:0-2446 GCF_984433645.1 Marisediminitalea sp. | reverse complement strand
GTGTGGGGATATCCGTAAACACCACAGGAAATTGCCGGCACCGCAATGGTTGTGCAGCCCAGCTTAAGCGCGAGTTTAAAACTATTGGTATAAGAACGGGTTAGTGTTTCAGCGGGTTCAGGATCGAGGGCATAAATAGGGCCCACTGTGTGAATAACGTAACGGGCAGAGAGTTTACCGGCTTCGGTATACCTGGCTTCACCGAACGGGCAACGGACGCCATCGACGTCAGGGATATGCTTGCATGCTTCCAGCAAAGCAGGTCCGGCAGCCCGATGTATAGCCCCGTCAACGCCCCCGCCTCCCAATAACTGCGGGTTCGCCGCATTTATTATGGCGTCTACGTTGGCAAGGGTGATGTCGCCGGCAAACAAGGATACAGACATCATCGAGCTCCGGTTAAGGAATAATGGTTTCGAGTTGCCATTGTTCACCGTCAAGGCGGTAACGTTCCCGGGTTTGCGGATTGCCCTTCAAACTCAGGTAATCGACATTGGAAATATCCAGTCTCACCACCCCAAACTGCGATGGTGGCTTGTCTGTAGCAGTCTGTTCCGCGACCAACGCTTGTTCTGGATTTGCCCGCAATTCACCGGGCTTGCCCCACAAAAACTGCGCCTTGGCGGGCTCAGATAATCGCTCCCAGTGCTGTTTACACAAGGCCTCATCACTTTCCATGGTCAACAGCGCACAACTCACCGTAAAGCGATACTGCTCTCGGGTTTTCGCGATGTACCAACACACCGCTGCATGAGGATTGTGTTGAAGGTCTTGCCACTTTTGACTGCGGGTATCGGTGATCAACCACAAGGCATCCCGATTTTCATCCAGTCCTCTGCAAACCACGGTGCGATTGTGTAAACTGCCATCGGGTGACTGCGTGGCCAGCTGAAAATAGCGACTTTCCGGCGTGCTGCGAGTTTGATACAGACTCTTTACCAGACGCTGCCGCCAGACACTCATGCGCTTGCTACTTTCTCAGTTGAAGTTGCCAACGAAAACAGGCGGTAAAAATTCGCCGTCGTTGCTTCGGCCAGGGCTTTTGTCGAAATACCCCGTAAGTTAGCAATAAATTCAGCAACCTCAACCACGTAACCGGGCTGATTCGGCTTACCGCGATACGGAACTGGTGCCAACCACGGAGAGTCGGTTTCGATGAGCATCCGCTCAAGGGGAATCGCTTTGGCCACTTCCTGTAATTCAGCGGCAGATTTAAAGGTCACAATGCCCGACAAGGATATGTAAAACCCAAGCTCGATGGCAGCTTCTGCCATTGCAAGATCTTCTGTAAAGCAGTGCAATACGCCCTGCGTGCCGGGTGCAAGGTGTGCTTTTAATAGTTCAATGGTTTCCTGACGCGCGTCACGGGTATGAATGATCAGCGGTTTACCCGTTTCATTGGCCACTCGGATGTGATCAATAAACGACTGTACCTGTACCTCCCGGGTATCTGCACTGTAGTAATAATCGAGGCCGGTTTCACCAATCGCGACGACCTTGTCATCGCTGGCTGCGGCAAGCAACTCTTCGTAACTGCAGGCTTCATCCTGATGTAACGGGTGCACACCGCACGACACAGAGACATCATCAAACTCAGCGACCGTTTCTACCATCATTGGGTAATCATTGACAGAGACAGACACACACAAAAAGTGTTCTACACCGCGACGGCGGGCAAAATCCAGCGTTTCGCGCAATGCTTCAGGTGATTTGTCTAAACGATCTAAATGACAATGTGAGTCAACAAACAAAATTGGCCTCTTACTGTTGAATAAGTTGAGAAAAGAGTTGGGTTAGCAGCAATGTTTTGTTGATTCCCGGGTGCTGAGCCCGCCGGGCAAACCCGATACATTGCTGATACCGCTCGAAGTCACTGCTACGTAACTGCGCGCGATACTGATCATGATAATACTGCTGGCACCAGTCAATAACGAGTTCTGCACTGCCCTGCCACTTAGCCGCAATTGCCGTGATATCGGCTTTGCCCGACAACATGTCAGCCAAACCATCGGTAAATTCACGATAGGACAAACCCGCTTCATCCTGCAGCGCACTCAACACTCTGAGTGGCGCATTGCCATAGGCTTGCAACAGCGCTTCTGTCACATCAATGTCGCCCTGAGTAGCGAGCCAGTTTAAACTTTGGCTAACGGACGGCAACGCAAGTTGATGTTTTTCACAGCGACTTAAGATGGTAGGCAACAACGCGTTAAGATTACTGGTGATTAGGGTTAAGTACGTGTTGTCGGTGGGCTCTTCGAGGGTTTTAAGTAACGCATTCGAGGCCGCCTCGGTCATCTTGTCGGCCACCGGTATCAACAACACTTTGTGACGCCCTATCTGAGCGGTGGAATTTAACTTGGCGATACCACTTCGAATAGCGTCAACACCAAGTTGTTTTTCACTTTCTAACACATGATGGTCAGGATGAGTCCCGGCGCTGACG
>NZ_CFIDRX010000292.1:0-2461 GCF_984433645.1 Marisediminitalea sp. | reverse complement strand
CACTCAATTAACGTAGTCGCGCCGGGAAACAGGTGAATGGCCTGTTGAAACAATTCCCAGCACGCATGGGATACCGGCTGAGCGTGATCGTCGATAACCAGTTCGCCAGGTGCTACCGCACTACTGCCGGCAAGATGAATTTCCCGGACGGCTTTAGCAGGCAGTGTTTTTAACCAGTTAAGCGCGTACTGCGCTGTGTTGCCCGGATAAAAGTTCTGCCCGTTCACCAGCACATTGTTCAAATCCACCAGCAAGCCACAGCCGGTCAAAGTCGCAGCCTGTGCCAGAAATTCCGCTTCCTGCATCGGGTCACTGCGGTGGTTCACATAGCTCACAATGTTTTCAATAAGCAACTGCCTCCCCAATGCTTGCTGAACCCGGTCAATGTTGTTCACCAGGATGTCCAGCGAAGCCTGGTCGTAAGTCAGGGGCAACAGGTCGCCGGCATGCAGAGACTGATTGGCTGCGTGCCCCCAGGTAAAGCAGGCGTGATCTGACACCAGAATGGGATCCACCCGGTTTACCAATGCACAAAAGTGTTTTAAATAGCCTGTATCAATGCCATTTGCCGAACCGAGTCCCATCGCCGTGCCGTGAATGCTAAGCGGATACTGCTCGGCCAGTGCGTCCAAAAACGCGGGGATCACGCCGCCTTCGGCGAAAAAGTTTTCGGCGTGTATCTCTAAAAAATCCACGGAGTGAGATGTCTGCGCCAACGCCTCGGCATAATGCTCGTGACGCAGGCCCACACCTACCCTGGTGTTTTCTACACGCTCATAGTGTTGCGAAATCGCAGACATCATCTTCTCCTTTTGCTCATTTAACGAAACGCCCTGGCTTAGCCTTGTTTCGCAGCGTCGTAACGCTTTTTAGCTTCTGCTTTCAACATGCCGCCCAGCGATTCACAGGTGCCCTTTGCCACCAGTTTCCACTCACCCGGGTCGTTATCTACGGTGCTTTGCCCTGCGCAGGAATGGGTGCCCGCCAGGTTACCGCAGTCGTTTTGACCGGCGGCTGAAATGCCGTAGCACTTTTCTTTGCCTGCGGCCTGCGCCGGTGCAGACACGGCGGTTGCTAATGCCATTGCCAGTGCAGCGGCTGCAATTTTTTGTTTCTGATTCATGGTGATTTCCTATACGTCTTTAATTCAGGTGATAAGACACCCACTTGTTGAGTTCGCCGTAGTTCGACAAACCAACGTGTGTGTCCAGTCGTTTGGTGCGATCCATCAGGATCAGCGTCGGCACAGCCCGTACCCCCAGCATTTGGGCTAACCCATGCTCTTCATCTGCATCCACTTTAATGATCCGCAGTGAATCCTTGTGAGCCTGCTCCAGCAAGTTAATGATGGGCGCAAGCTGCTTGCAGGGGCCGCACCAGGAGGCGGTGAACCACAACATCACCACCTGCTCCGGGTATTCATGGCCATTCGACAAAATGCCTTTTAGCTCGGTTTCCATATCGGATTAGTCCTCAGCGTTGGTCGCTTCAACAGACAGGCTTTCAATGCCATCCCATACGCGGTAAGCGGTTTTCAGGTTACCCGGCACGTCTTCCATCCATTTTTTCTGAACGGCTTTGTTCAGGTTCAGATACAGTTTGTCGTCTTTGATGTAGAACGCATCCGGATCCACATCCAGCTTTTTGTTCAGCGCCACACCCATTGCACAGTAACCACCAAATTGTGGGGCATAGTGCTCGGCATCGGCTTTAAACAGGTCGCGGTTTTTCGCGCTTGAGAAGCGGTAAATAGCGCCGTCATAGGTTGCGGTGTATTTTGCTGAACCTTCCACAGCTTTGTGTTTCACAAAGTAAGCAACCGGGTCATAGCCGTGAATGGCTACATCGTTTTCGCCCAGGTTGACTGCCGAAGCAAACGACAGGCTGCTGAATAACAGTGAGCCAGCAAGGCCGGCCAGTTTTAACGCGTTTAGTACTTTCATTGCTCTTTCCTCATTTTGACGCCGAATATCGGCTGGGTAGTGGTGGGAGAGGCTGTTTGCCTTCCCTGTGATATAAGGTAAGAAATTGAACGCATCGAAAGGCAACTGAAACACTTCAAAAACAACCGGAACGTCCAAACCGTATTTCGAACGTTTGGTCAAAGGATATGAACGCATTGTGACGCGCGCACAAACACAGGCATGGACAATACAAATAGCAACAACCAGGAGGCGAACCCATGCTTGTATTCACTGTGCTAACCACACTCGGCAAACTGAGTATGCTCATAATGACGGGGATTTACTTTATCTTTTCTTGCACCGTTATGGCTGCTTTGAGGCAATCGGAACAGGGCGCAGAAACCATGGTGCGAATCAACCAGGCAATCCTGAACCCACTTTTTTACCTGTGTTTTTTCGGCTCAGCCCTTACCGCGGTGGTATTGGTGGTTACGCGCTCAAATGATTATCTTGCCGGGCTAATCTTCTTCGCTGGCACTTTTCTGGTCACGCTTATA
>NZ_CFIDRX010000291.1:0-2466 GCF_984433645.1 Marisediminitalea sp. | reverse complement strand
CGCGAAGTTCAGGCGTGCTGATGTCGGCAGTGTTCCGCAGGTTGTAACCACCAGAACGGAATCCTCTCGACCAGTTGGCAAACAGGTTAGTATCGTCATCCAGACGGAAGCGCACGCCGACCTTAGGCGATACATTGCTCCAGGTTTTGTTGTCTACAAAATCGAAGTTACAGTCGTTGGCTTCGTAAATATTACAGGCCGGGCCCTGTGGAATAATAAATCCGCTGTTGATGCTACTGACGTTCAGGTTCATCGACGAAATCTGCACATCTTTTTCTTCACGGGTGTAGCGCAAGCCAGCCGACAATGTCCATTGGTCATCCAGGTCGTAATCCACAGCGGCAAACGCGCCTAAACTTGAAGTCTCATGCAGACCACCACCGTCCTGATAAATACCGGCAGCCAGAAGGTCAGGTGTACCGTCGGCGTTGATGTCCGCATAAACGGTAGTGAGCGGCAATTCACGACGCTCGTGATAAAGCATATCGTTTGTATAGTGGTAAACACCGGTTGTGACGTTGGCTTTGCCTAGCTGGGTGTTGAAGCGCAACTCGTGACTGAACTGCTCACTGGTTGTCCACGAATTAGAGTGGAACAAAGTGAATGGCTGCGCATCAATGTCACCGCGGGTTGGCGAATAGTAATCACGCCAGCCGTAGATATAGGTCATGGTGCCGCCCGCGACATCCCAGTTCAGGTTAAGTGACAGTAATTCGGTTTCGATTTTCTGCCAGCCAGGCTCGTTGATTGCGAAGTCATGGCTGTCACGATCGAACGTCACAGCATAAGGTGCTAGCGGGTGTGCGCCTGAGAATGCCAGGTTAGGGTTAATACCCATGCCATTGGTGTGGTTCTGACCCGATGGGCCATCACCGTCCAAATCCAGGTTTTCGTACTTCAGCTCCAGCGTCAGGTCGTCGGTAGGCTCCCATAAGGTAGAAGAGCGAAACAAGGTTTGCTTAACCGCACCGTGGTTGCTGCCATCGAATTTGTTTTCAAACCAGCCCTCGTCGTTATTGTGGTAAACCGACACTTTGGTAAACAGGTTATCCGTAAGCGGAATATTCACCGCACCCTGAATCGTTTTATTCAGCCCACCCGGGCCGCCACCGGTTACCGACCCACGCAGCTTGGCGGTAACTGTATCATCCGGCTTTTTCGTGGTGATCAGAATCGCTCCACCGGTTACGTTACGGCCAAATAAAATCCCCTGAGGACCGCGTAGCACCTCTACACGCTCGATATCAAACATATCGACGACCACACCACCGTTGGTCCCGATGAATACACCGTCAACAAATACGCCTACGGTTGGGTCGATTGACGTAATGGAGCTGTTGATACCCAGGCCGCGTATTGAAAAGTTGGCCACACCACGTGCCGTGCCTACATCTTCCAGCACAACGTTGGCGATACCAACGGACAGGTCGTTCATGTTGCGAAATTTCATGGCATCTAATTGGTCTTCGCCAAATGCGGTGATGGCCACGGGTACATCCTGAATCGACTCGACGCGTTTACGCGCCGTGACTTCAATTTTCTCAAACAGCTTGTCGGCCGTTTTGTTCGACTTGGTTTCTTCCTGAGCCTGCACTGGCTGTAACAGTGCAGACAGGCACAAAGTCAAAGCGGAATACTTGAACAGCGAAGTGTTATTCCTGGTTATGCTGGTAGGGCACATGGTTTTTCCTCAGTTCCAATTTATGTGTGTAATACGCGTTGTTAAAACTATGTTACGAACTGCACACAAAACTAACACCTGTAAAAATAGGTGTCAATATATTGGAATGATATTTCGCTATGTAAAACTAAATTAATAAAAATTGATCTATGGTTTTACTTATTTAGTGCTAAAGGCGGATTGGATTTTCAGGTTAATTACTATCAAACAAGCACTTAGCAGTACACAGCAATACAAAGGCAAATGGATATCAGATTGGTATAACATCGCGCCCAGTGGCGGTCCAAGGGTATATCCCATTGCCGGCGAGGCTGTCATCAGACCAGTTACTTTGGCTCGTTCAGCATCCGAGCAGTGTTGCGTGGCTGCTGCCGTGACACTGGGATACCCGACGCCAACGCCGACACCAATCCCGACCATACCAATAAAAATAAACTGCACCTCCGTGGCCGTCGCGACAGAAACATATCCCGCAGTCATGGCTACGGCTGCAATCAAAAGTAACTGCATCAGCGTAAAGTTACTACGCTGTACCAGTGTCCACTGCACACTGAGAGCCGCCAGCGCACTGATCATCAGCGCTGTGCCCGTGATCTGTGCAGCGTTGACCGGGGAGTGATGAAAGTAGTCTATGAGCATGAAACCCAGACTTTGCTGTAGCATGGCCATGCAGATAAATAACACCACGGCAAAACTGAGTAACAGCAATACCGGTGACGAAGCCGAAACATCGGCACTCGTTGTTACTTTTGGGGGGACCGGCTGCGACGGAGGCTCGACAGGTA
>NZ_CFIDRX010000290.1:0-2527 GCF_984433645.1 Marisediminitalea sp. | reverse complement strand
TTTGCCCTACTTCCAGCGCAGGCGGGATCACAAGGTGATCGCCATGCGCAGACAATTCATGTACGTCTACCGCTGGTAAACTCTCCACCCTTGCCAGCAAGCAACTGACATTGTCATCACTGCCGGCATCTAACGCCGCTTGCACGATCTTACGCGCAGACGCTTCCAGATCCTGAGAGTCTGCCAGCAGTGTTTTCAACTGTTTGTTCGACAGAAAGCTATGTACCCCATCACTGGTAAGCACATACAGTTCACCCGGCTGCAGGGCAAAGGAGGTAAAATCAACATCGAGTTTTGCGTCCAGACCAATGGCACGAGTGAGCACAAAGTTTGCTCGTTGTTTGGCCGTGTGATCGTTGGTGAGCAATTCGAGCTGGCCATGCTGAAACCGGTGGACCCGGGTATCACCCACATGCATTAAAAAACCCGTGGTCGACTTAAACACGAGGCTGCTGAATGTGGTTAGCATTTGACTACTGCCGCCCACTGCATAGTCAAACTGACCGTGGCACCAGCGATTCAGACTGGTTAGGATTTTCCCTACCGAGCGGCTCACCGACCAACTGGGAGGGGTTTGCATGTAGTCAAAGATGAAGTTGTTAACCACCGTGGTTGCCGCTTCTTTGGCTTTACTACAGGCAGAGACACCGTCGGCTATTGCAACCACTGCACCTTTGTCTCGCAGTTGCTGTCCCTCGCCCTGCCAGGCAGCAAAGGCGTCCTGATTTTCAAACTTGATCCCCTGGCTGCTGTATCCGCCAAAACTTACATTCAAATTTGCCATGCTTTATCCAAAAAAAGCACCTGCCTCTGGCGAGGACAGGTGCATTACCACACTTATGCCTGTTGGGTAATAAGTTTAACCTACGTGAATCAGTTCGACGGTACCGTCTTCGTT
Source organism: Marisediminitalea sp. (assembly GCF_984433645.1). Taxonomy (NCBI): domain Bacteria; kingdom Pseudomonadati; phylum Pseudomonadota; class Gammaproteobacteria; order Alteromonadales; family Alteromonadaceae; genus Marisediminitalea; species Marisediminitalea sp. Next base: position 1,629 of record NZ_CFIDRX010000290.1, on the reverse strand, counting down.
CACTTCGGTAATTGCGCCACTCGGCTCTTTCATAAAGAGTAACGCAATAAAGCCAAATGCGGCAGTCCCACTGATAACCAGGAAGAACGTAGACGCATCAACAAAAGAATAGATAGTCAGGTAAGTTACCGCACCCACGTTACCGTAAGCACCGGTCATACCTGCAATCTGGCCGGTAAGGCGGCGTTTAATAAGCGGCACAACCGCAAAGACCGCCCCTTCACCTGACTGCACAAAGAACGAGCAGGCCATTACCGCCAGCACGGCCAGCCATACAGGCCAGTTCGCATCGATATGACTTAGTGTGAAGTAACCACCCGCCAGACCCGCAGTCAGAATAAGCAGGGTTTTCTTGCGGCCAAATCGGTCAGAAATAATACCACCGCCAGGGCGTGACATCAGGTTCATAAAGGCATACATACCCGCCAACAAACCGGCTGTCGCCATCGACAACTCAAACGTTTCTGCAAAAAATGCAGGTAGCATGGATACCACGGCTAGCTCAGAACCGAAAGTAGCGAAGTACAGAATGTTCAGCACCGCGACTTGTTTGAATTGATAGCGATGTTGCTCTGCGACCGGCTTCACAAAAATCTCGCGATTAACTTTGAAGTTGGAATACGCGTCGAAGCAATAAATAGCAAACAGCGCAACATAGATAAAGGTGCACACATCGGCCGACAACATGCCTACGCCATTCGGAGACAGCTTCCAGTTAAGCAGTGCCAGCGCCAGGTACATTGGCGTTTTCATAAATAACAGGAAGTAGAAATCGCCTTTGCTGGTGACTTCCATACCGCCGAGGTTTTTGGGTCGGAAATAAGTGGAGCCTTTAGGGGTATCGGTGACGTTGGTGTAATAAATCACACTGAAAATAACACACAGGACACCGGTAATTGCTACTGCATAACGCCAGCCGTCATCGCCACCAAATACTACAGCCAGTGTAGGTAAAGTGAAGGCTGCTGCCGCAGAGCCAAAGTTACCCCAGCCGCCGTAGATACCTTCGGCCGTGCCCAGCTCTTTAGGCGGGAACCATTCGCTGACCATGCGAATACCGATGACGAAACCCGCACCGATAAAACCCAGCGCAAAACGCGCAATGGCCATTTGTGTAAAGTCGCTGGCAAACGCGAATAAAAAACAGGGTACAGAGCAGATTGCCAGCAGGGAAGAGTAAACTAAACGCGGTCCGTATTTGTCGGTAAGCGCACCGATAATAACCCGGGCGGGTATGGTGAGCGCCACGTTTAAAATCAGTAAGGTTTTCCATTCTTCCAGGCTCAGGCCCATGTCGCCCATGATCACCTGTTTAAGTGGGGCCATATTAAACCACACTACGAAGGTAACGAAAAACACCATCCAGGAGAGGTGAAGTATTTTCATTTTCCCGGTGAAAGAGAAAATATTAAATTTATCTGCAGTCATTGTTACTACCGTGTCCAAAAAACAAAATAAAAAGCCCAATCCTGGCGACAGGATCGGGCTTCATTACCAAACTTCATTCAAATTGTTAGCAAACGCCAAGCTTGCTTTATTCTGTCATTACATCAGCAATAACCGAGCCAAATTTCAAAAGCTATATATTACAGCAGGTTATAAAAATACGACTCACTATACACACTTTAG
>NZ_CFIDRX010000289.1:0-2543 GCF_984433645.1 Marisediminitalea sp. | reverse complement strand
GTGAAAGCCAGCAATGGGCGTTGCTTTCTGCTGTTTACCAGTCACAAGGCTATGCAAGAGGTAGCCGCCGCACTGCAAGATAAAATCAGCAACCCGATTTTAGTACAGGGCAGCACCTCCAAACAGGCGTTGTTAACCCAGTACCTGGCTGACCCGGAAGCGGTGTTACTCGGCACAGGGGCGTTTTGGGAAGGCGTCGACGTAAGGGGCGACGATCTCGTTTGTGTCCTTATCGATAAACTGCCATTTGCAGCGCCCGATGATCCCTTATTGCAAGCGCGTCTGGAAGACTGTAAAAAGAACGGCGGTAATCCATTCGGCAGTATTCAGATCCCGCAGGCGGTTATCACATTGAAGCAGGGCGCAGGGCGACTTATTCGCGATCCCGAAGATGTCGGTGTATTGGTGATTTGCGATAATCGCCTGGTCACTAAACCTTATGCGCAGACTTTCCTGGGCAGCTTACCGCCAATGAAGCGCACACGTGATCTTGCCGAAGTAGAATCTTTTTTAGTTAAAACCCAACATCGTCAAAGCGATAAGAAGAAGACCAAATCATGAACATGTTAACCATAGATACGGCTACTGAAGCCTGTTCTGTTGCACTTCAGTACAATGGCAAAGTGTATACCCGTTATGAGGTTTGCCCGCAGCAGCATAGTCAAAAGATCCTAACGATGGTGGATGAGGTTATGCAGGAAGCCGGCGCAAAAATGAAATCGCTGGACGTTCTGGGTTTTGGTCGTGGACCTGGAAGTTTTACTGGCGTGCGTATTGCTACGGGTATCATTCAGGGGCTGGCGCTGGGTGCTAAACTGCCTGTAGTTGGTGTGAGTACGTTACACGCAATGGCGCAACAGGTTATCTCCAGCCAGTCCGCAGACAATGTTGCCGTAGCGATAGATGCCCGCATGAGCGAAGTGTATTTTGCGCGCTATCAAAACATCAATGGCATTGCTGAATTGCTGGGTGAGGAACAGGTACTGCCGCCTGAACAAGCGGCGACTCAGGTTACCGAACAAACCAGCGTATTCGCTGGCACGGGGTGGCAGGCTTACCCGGCACTGACCGAGGCACAGGGCGAAGCCGTGGTATCGGTAACATATCCTTATGCCAGACACATGCTGCCTCTCGTCGAGCGAGCTTACGAGGCCGGAGAAACAATGACTGCGGAATCCATTACGCCGGTGTATTTGCGCGACACCGTCACCTGGAAAAAGCTACCAGGCAGAGAATAGTCAGGCCTGAAAATTGCATTTGTTTTTCAAATTAATTCGAGCGCTATTTGAAATACAGCAATCGTTATTTGAATCATTGCAAACGTGCCGATATCTCGTCGGTGTTTTTAACTCAGGCTAAATTGGACAACCGACAGACTTAACCCGATGGACATTAGTCATTCAACCCAGGCGCCGGTAATCGATCGCAGTGACAACCGGCCGAAGCCAGTCAAGCGCATTATCCCTGAAGCTGAACAGTCAGCTAAGCAGAAAGACAATGCGGTTGTCATCAGCGGCGACGAGGCTTCTTTTGCAAAAGCAGAGGCATTTCGTACCAAAGCGGGCTACGACAAACCTGCGCCTCACGCAGAGCAAGCCGTTCGTGAATACCTGAGCTTTGAGCGTGAAACTAAACGCGATTCTGTCCGTCAAATGATGGGCGTGGATATATACGCTTAACGACGCCAGTTTCAGTTTTAGTTACAAAAAATTCACATTTAAACCAAAAGTCTAATTCAGCTTTCATTCAGCTAACTTTCAGATAATATTAACAATGCGCATTAGGCCCCATTGTTCCAAGGGGACTAATATCTGTGATCGATAAAGGATTGACGGGGGTAAACAGGGAAGGGGTCTGAAAGGTGACGCTTGAGTTATTCTGACAGACGCGTGTTAAGTCCAGTTTAATTTAGCATTTATCTGGTACTTCCCTTATTATTCGTCACAACTACAAGGGGTGTTTTATGTTCTACCGCGCACTTATCATAGCGGCCGTGTTAAGCCTGTCTGGCTGTGCTATTGTTCCCGATCCTATCAAAGTCTCTGATGACGAATCTCTCGTTGGCTATTCTAAAGCGGTAGTTGCAGGAGAGCAGGTAATCGGTAAGCAGGCCCGTTGGGGCGGCATTATTACCAGTGTCGAAAACAAAGACAACAAGACCACCATCGAGATGGTGTACTTTCCACTCAATCATTACGCCAAGCCAATTACCACCGAGCAAACGCCTGGTCGCTTTAAGGCGGTGATCAATAATTTTGTTGACCCGATAGTCTTCTCAGAAGGACGGTTAGCAACATTTGTTGGTACGGTTTCTCAACCTCTTGCTGGTATGGTTGGTGAGCAACCCTATATGTTCCCGGCCTTAATGGTTGAGGACTATCACCTGTGGCGCAATCAGCAGTTGTATAATACGAACTCCATGTTCTTTGATTTCTACGGTGGCTGGTATTCACCCTTCTATCCACGTTACTGGGGTCCATGGGGACTCTACCATCCGGGCTACAGAGCGGGATTCAGTTTCTATCACTACAACCAAAATCGCC
>NZ_CFIDRX010000288.1:0-2566 GCF_984433645.1 Marisediminitalea sp. | reverse complement strand
AATGAACCCAAATATGTTTGTATTAGGTGGCCCGCTCACCAAATACCCTACGTTTATCCCAGCCATTATTGCGCTAACGCGGCCGCAACTGTTTACCCCAACGCTTATTGTTGCCAGTGAAGCGCCTAATTTCGCGCCGCTCAATGGTGTTGAGGCCGGAACCTACGACCTGGCGCTGGCAGAATTCGGTCTACCTGCACCAGACGACGTAGCGATTAAGTAATTCAAATACAGGCCATTGGCGTTTTCGGTTTAGCTGAAAGTAAAGCGCGGCCTGCCTCTCGCTTAAAAAGGGGCGACACTGCGCTCCCATTCAGATTTACTGCCGAACTAGCTATCAGTCCCACTAGAACAACCAACTCAATAATGCAGCCAGCATAAAGGCTATGCTACCTAGCAATGTTTCCATCACAGTCCAGGTTTTCAGGGTGGTTTTTTCGTCCATTTCAAGCAGTCGGGATACCAGCCAAAACCCGGAGTCGTTAACGTGAGACAACACGGTTGCACCGCCGGCTATAGCAATAACAATGCAGCACAAATCCATGGCCGACAGGCCGGTTTGCGCAGATACAACCGGCGCCAGTAAAGCCGCAGTGGTGGTCAAGGCTACCGTTGCTGAGCCTTGTGCCACTCGAATACAAGAAGACAACACAAATGCCGCAACGATAATGGGGAGCCCGGTATCGGCCAGCAGTTCGGCAAGGGCATTACCAATCCCAGATGCCCGAAGCACGCCGCCGAACATACCGCCAGCCCCGGTAATTAAAATCACTGCGCACAATGGCCCGAGCGCATCGTTACACAAAGACTCCAGTTGCGTACGCGTAAACTGCACGCGTAACAACCACAATGTTAGCAATAAGGTAATTAACAGCGCTACAGGCGTCTTACCCAATACCCGAATAGCCGACAGCGCGTCATTGGGCGTTAATACGCCTGACGTCAGCAAAGTATTGGCCACGGTATCCAGTGAAATCAGTAGAAAAGGCGTCAGTAGAATAACCAGCACCCGGCTAAAGGAAGGGGTTGTTTTGGTGGTGTTCGCCATTGACTGAGAGGTAAACCACGCCGGGACAGGCAGTCTAAATGTTGTACCCGCATATAAACCATACAAATAGCCGCCCAAGTACCAGGTAGGGAGCGCAACGAGCACCCCAACCAGCAGTAACAATCCCATATTTACGCCGAGCAAATCAGCAGCGGCCACAGGCCCTGGGTGCGGCGGTACAAACGCATGCATTACAGCAAACGCCCCGGCAGCGGGTAACACCAACGACAGTGTCGATATGGCTAGCTTTCGCGCGACAGTCAGCAATATCGGCATCATCACAATTAAACCGGCATCAAAGAAAATCGGGAAGCCAAACAGTAAAGATGCAACGCCCAACGCTAACGGCGCCCGTTGTTCACCGAATAAATCAACCAGACGTTTTGCCAGCACTTCAGCACCACCACTGGCATCCAGTAGTTTACCGATCATGCCACCCAACCCGACAAGCAATGCCACCGCAGCCAATGTCCCGCCAAACCCGGATAGCATAACAGGCACTATGTCGGCTGTATTTACACCGCTGAATACGGCTGTTATCAAACTCACCAATATTAATGCGATAAATGCATGCATGCGCACAACAATCACCAGAAACATCAATGTTAGTATCATTGCCAGCCCGGTAAACAGTAACATCCCCTGCTCCACGTAATTCTCCTCACCTACTTAAACTATTGCGCAAATTGTGATTTACATTCTGTGTAGCATGGCTACAATGTTACGCATAACATTAAGATAAACATTTTTTTAACAACAAACAAGTGGCAGGTATGACTTTATCCAATCAATCTGGGCTAAACCGCTGTATTGTCGTGATGGGCGTCAGTGGAAGTGGGAAAAGCAGTGTTGCAGAGCAGCTCGCCGAGCGGTGCAACGCGGTTTTCATAGATGGAGATGATCTACATCCTGCTCACAATATCGAAAAAATGGCCAAAGGCGAACCACTCACCGACGAAGACAGAGCCCCCTGGCTTCATGAAATATGCGCGCAGAGCAATAAATATCTGGCTTCGGGTGAAGATGTCGTTGTCGTATGTTCTGCATTGAAGTACAGCTATCGCCATGTCTTCCGTCAACACATTGCGAATCTGACTTTTGTATTTTTGCAGGGCGACTACACACTCATCGAAAAGCGAATGACCGCGCGTCAGGGCCACTTTATGAAGGCCGGTATGTTAAAAAGTCAGTTTGAAACCCTCGAACCTCCCGGCGAAATGGAAAACGATGTCATTTCTATCGACATTTCAGCACCGTTACCTGAGGTAGTGCAGCAGGCTTACCAACTGTTGCCGTTAGTAAGCGAGTAGCCTAAATCATACGTAGAGGTTGCACTGCGCTTGCCGTTTACTGCATCAATAAGCAGCTGTGCGCTTTTATTACCCATTTCTTCGCGCGGTGTCACAACACTGGTGAGTTTGGGTTTCATCGCCTGGCCAATATCCAACGCATTAAAACCGACGACGGCCATATCCGCCGGAATACGGATGCCCTTCTCCATACAATATTGCATTGCAC
>NZ_CFIDRX010000287.1:0-2573 GCF_984433645.1 Marisediminitalea sp. | reverse complement strand
AGTCAGTCAGGTTAGTTACCTGGCCAGTGATCTTAGTGCCTTCTGGGTAACGCTGAGCAATTTCTTGCCATGGATCGTTGCCCATCTGCTTCATGCCCAGAGATACACGTTGCTTGTCTTTGTCGAACTTCAATACTTTAACATTGATTTCGTCACCAACATTTACGATTTCACTTGGGTGCTTAACGCGCTTCCAAGCCATGTCAGTGATGTGCAGCAGGCCGTCTACACCGCCTAAGTCAACGAACGCACCGTAGTCAGTCAGGTTCTTAACGATACCTTTAACTTCATGACCTTCTTCCAGGTTCGCCAGCAGTGATTCGCGCTCTGCACTGTTTTCAGCTTCGATAACGGCACGACGAGAAACAACAACGTTGTTACGCTTAGCGTCCAGCTTGATTACTTTAAATTCAAGCTCTTTGCCTTCAAGGTGAGTAGTGTCACGAACCGGACGTACGTCAACCAGTGAACCAGGCAAGAACGCGCGTACACTGTTAACTTCAACAGTGAAACCGCCTTTAACTTTACCGTTAATAACGCCTTTGATAGTGGCTTTGTCTTCGTAAGCTTTTTCCAGCTCAACCCATGCTTCGTGACGCTTCGCTTTTTCACGAGACAGGATAGTTTCACCGAAGCCGTCTTCTACTGCGTCTAGCGCAACATCAACTTCGTCACCGATAGCGATTTCTAATTCGCCTTCAGCATTTTTAAATTGTTCAGCTGGGATGGCACTTTCTGATTTGAGACCTGCGTCTACCAGAACGATGTCTTTGTCAATTGATACAACAGTACCTTTTACAATTGAACCAGGACGTGTTTCTAGTTCTTGTAAGCTCTCTTCAAAAAGTTGTGCAAAATTTTCAGTCATATTAATAAGTAAATATATTCAGTTGACATCCACGCTACATTCCCGATACCGTGGGGTTATTAAACAAAGTCATTACGTCCTGTAATAACTGTTGCGATGGCGAAAATCGCCTCCTGACTTACAGTCTGGAATTGATGATTTCCATAGCACTATCAAAGACTTGGTTAATATCCAAATCTGTTGAATCGATAATTACTGCGTCTTCTGCCGGTACCAGCGGTGCGACTGAACGTTGTGAATCACGTTCATCTCTGGCCTTGATATCGGTTAAAAGGCGCGCAATATTAACATCCATCCCTTTATCTTTCAACTGCGTATAGCGACGCTCCGCGCGGGCTTCAGCGCTTGCAGTAAGGAATAGTTTCACGACTGCGTCGGGGAAAACGACCGTACCCATATCGCGACCGTCAGCAATTAAGCCGGGAGTTTCCTGAAAAGCGCGTTGTCGGCGCAACAGGGCTTCGCGAACACGGGCTAATGACGCTATTTGCGACGCAACCGCACCCACTTCTTCGGTACGAATGTCATCGGTAACGTCTTCGCCTTCCAACACAACGCGGCGTTGGTTATTTTCTGTTTCAAAACTCACGTCTAACCCGGACGCCAGCGGCACAATGGCGGCTTCGTCGTCAATGGGTAAATCGTGATGCATAGCGGCAACCGCCAATACGCGGTATATCGCACCGCTGTCTAGCAAGTGCCAATTCAATTTTTCTGCCAATAGAGCGCTTAAGGTCCCTTTCCCGGCACCACTCGGGCCATCTACCGTTACTACGGGTGTTGGATGCATACCTGCTCCAGTTATTTAAATTTTTGTTAATGGATCGTCGAAATCGGCCGCAATTATACGCGTGTCAGGCAAATAGGCAATGATACAAGTCAATATTGCTCCGACCTGTTTGATTTTGTTTGCCAATTTTATATGTCTGAAAGTGAAGATAATGACCTGGATGGAAATCATGCTCACCGCGTAGCAGCCGGTGAGCATAATAAAAAACAAATCTGACTTATCGATGACAGATTGTGGCAAATCGCGTGAAATAATCAGGAAATGTTTTTGCTGTACAGCCCGGATCATTAATGGTTACCGGTGTATCGCTTAAACTCACTAACGAAAAACACATCGCGATACGGTGATCGTTGTAGGTGTCAATTTCCGCATGCTTTAATGAAGTAGCAGGCGTCACACGAATAAAATCATGCCCCTCTTCTACTTCAACGCCTAATTTACGCAACTCTGTGGCCATCGCATTCAGACGGTCAGTCTCTTTTACCCGCCAGTTATAGATATTGCGGATACAGGTTTCGCCTTCGGCAAACAAGGCTGCAACGGCAATCGTCATCGCGGCATCCGGAATGTGGTTCATGTCCATGTCGACGCCTTTTAGCGGGGCACCGTGAATCACGACACAGTCGTCGAACCATTCAACCCTGGCACCCATTGCTTCCAGCACATCTGCGAAACGAATGTCGCCCTGGATGCTTTGTTTACCAATACCGGTAACTTTAACGCTACCACCTTTGATGGCACCCGCAGCCAGAAAGTAAGAGGCAGAAGAAGCATCGCCTTCAACCAGAAAACGTGATGGTGCAATGTACTTTTGACCGGCTCGAATGGTGAAATGCTGGTAATTGTCGTTTTCTACCTGAACGCCAAATTTAGCCATGGTATCCAGCGTGATGTCGATGTAGGGTTTCGATACCA
>NZ_CFIDRX010000286.1:0-2620 GCF_984433645.1 Marisediminitalea sp. | reverse complement strand
CAAATCACGATGGCCGGTTAAAAGCAGGTATGTTCTCTGAAGTCGCCATTAATTACTCCACGCATGAAAACGCCACACTTGTTCCACGCAAAGCCTTGTTAGCCATCGACAATAGCACCAGTGTGTTTGTTATCGACAACGGAATTGCGAAGAAAATGGACGTGACCACAGGGTTTGAAGACGCAGAATACGTTGAAATCACCAGTGGTTTGAGCGGCAACGAAACTGTTGTAACTGTGGGCCACCACAACCTGAAAGACGCGTCACCCGTCGTTATTGTAAAAAGCTAAGCAGCGGCTGGCGGAGAACACACAATGAGTATTGTAGATATAGCCGTTAAACGGCCTGTGGCGATAGCCATGTTCACCCTGGCGATCCTGCTGTTCGGCATGGTGTCACTGGGCAGATTATCAGTCAACCTGTTGCCTGAGCTGGCATACCCTACCCTGACCATCCGCACGGATTATACCGGCGCGGCACCGGCAGAGGTCGAGCAATTGGTGTCTAAGCCTATTGAGGAAACCATTGGCACAGTAAAAGGCGTACGTTCGGTTAAGTCGGTTTCACGTCCGGGCCAGTCCGATGTGGTATTGGAATTTGCCTGGGGCACCGAAATGGATTTTGCCAGCCTGGAAGTCCGCGAAAAGCTTGATGTCCTGCAATTGCCACTGGATGTTGAAAAACCGCGCCTGTTGCGCTTTAACCCCAGCTTAGATCCTATCTTACGCTACGGCCTGAGTTTATCTGCTCAGGATAGCGCTAATCAGACCGACGCCATGAAGCGGCTTCGCGTTTATGCAGAAGAGCAAATCAAACGCAAGCTGGAGTCTATTGAAGGCGTCGCCTCTGTGAAAATTGGCGGTGCACTGGAAAATGAAATTCAGGTTCTGGCCGACCAACGCCGAATGAGCCAGCTGAATATCAGCGTCAATGACATCATCAAACGCCTGAAAGAAGAAAATATTAATACTGCGGGAGGCCGCATAGACAATGGCAACCAGGCCTTCCTGGTACGTACCCTCAACCAATTTACTCACCTGGACGAAATTGGCCAAATGTACATTGCCAACCGAAACGGCACGTCAATACAACTGAAAGACGTAGCGACGGTAACGAATACCTATAAAGAGCGTGACGCCATCAGCCGTTTTAACGGGCTGGAAGGTGCCGAAGTCGCTGTTTATAAAGAAGGCGACGCAAATTCGGTTGATGTTGCCCGTCAGGTTAGCCTGGCGCTGGAGCAGATCACCGAGCAACTGCCTGACCAATACACACTCGACAAAGTGTATGACCAGAGTGAATTTATTAAACAAGCCATCGACGACGTCAAATCGTCTGCTGTCATTGGTGGCATACTGGCCATGCTGGTATTGTATTTATTCCTACGCGATTTCTGGCCAACGTTTATTATCTCCGTGTCTATCCCACTGTCGGTGATCGCCACGTTCAACATGATGTACGGCAACGATATCAGCCTGAATATTATGAGCTTGGGTGGTATTGCGCTGGCAGTAGGTTTATTGGTCGACAACAGTATCGTCGTACTGGAAAACATCGACAAACACAAAAAAGCCGGCAAAGGGCTGGTTAGTGCCGCACAAGCTGCCGCGGCAGGCACAAAAGAAGTATCTACCGCCATCCTCGCGTCAACATTGACCACGCTGGCGGTGTTTGTTCCGCTGATTTTCGTGGAAGGGATTGCCGGTCAGCTATTTAGCGATCAGGCCATGACAGTGTCATTCGCACTGGTTGCCTCATTACTGGTTGCACTGACGGTGATTCCTGCACTCGCAGCAAAAGCAAAACAGTCCGACCAACCCTTTGAAACAAATGCAGAACTTGAGCACGTACCACCCGCGAAGCGAACCGGTATTAACAAGGTGTTTTATATTGTTACCTGGCCAATTCGCATGGTGTTAAAACTGGTGTTTGTTTACGTACCTATGCTTATCACCACGGTCGTTATCTCTATTTGGCGTGTATTGAGCAAAGTATGCGGCCTGGCATTGTATCCGTTTGCGCAATTTTTCAGTCTGGCATTCAACGCCATCCAGGCTGTGTACAACAAACTTTTACGCGGCGCCCTGCGCGCGCGGGTTGTCGTCCTGGCCGTTGCAGTAAGTTTAACCGCGCTGGCCTTCCTGCTCATTCCCAAGTTAGGCATGGAGTTAATCCCTCGCATGTCACAGGGTGAGTTCTTTGTGGAAGTCAACTTACCTGCAGGCTCCCGGGTTGAACAAACCGATATCTTGTTGAAAAAAGTCGCCGCTTACACTGAAGAATTACCAGGCGTAGCGCGTACCTATTCACTGGCGGGTACCGGAAGTTTGATCAGCGCAGCGCCGTCTCAGGGTGGCGACCACTGGGGCAAGTTAAACGTTGTGCTTGAGCAAGGTGCTACCGAGTCAGACGAAGCCCGGGTTCAGAATGCAATGCGTGGTTTCCTGCAACAACAAGCCGGTGTGCAGAGTAAATTTGGTTACCCGGAACTCTTTACCTTTGCCGCGCCCATTCAAATTGAGCTTCAAGGCTATGATTTAACGACCTTACAGCGCTACAGCGACTTACTGAGTGCAGAGCTGTCCAGTAACGACCGTTTTGCTGACGTAACTAGCAGTCT
>NZ_CFIDRX010000285.1:0-2696 GCF_984433645.1 Marisediminitalea sp. | reverse complement strand
GCTTATTGCCCTAATCTCACATCATCACTTAACGACGCGTACTGTTTTTCAATAAACGTACTTAGCTGGGCCTGTTGACGGGCCAATTCACGTCGCTCCACTTCCATTGAAAGTGCAACAACACCGCCATGAGCTGGCTCACCTGACAGCGTCTTCGCAATCTGTGCAATTTTAGTTTCACGCTGGTTAGCATAACCAGACTGGTTAAGCACAAACCAATAAGCCATCAAGCGCAACTGCCCGCTCGGGGAAGAAATAAGCTCCATACTATAGGGCTTATCTGACGCGTCTATTTTAATATCTTCGACCTTGGTCCAGTTATCCTGGTCGTAAAACCGATTGATTGAACTGATCAGCTCCCCCTGCCCTGCGGCGTAGAAAGCCTGATAAATCGTGATCTCGGTAGTGGCATCTGCGTCCATCAACAAATAACGCTCTGCAGTCGCCCTGCGATATTTTACCTGCCACGGCAAACGCATTGACGCATCATCAACAACGAACTCAGTCGCGCGGTTGAAGGTATATGCCTGGTTTAACGCCTCAGGCAGTGCCGATTGGATAAACTGAAACCACACTGTAGACAGCACCATGACTGCGGAAAAACCCGCTAACCCGGCTTTACCGTATGCCGAAAATGCCTGGGCACTGTGTCGTTCAACTCTCTCATCCGATTCTGCAACGTCGTCAGCCGTCGATTTAGGTGCCCGCTCGCGAATAAACTCACCTAATGCCAATAAGCAAATGATCACAAAAGCAAAGAAAAACCAACCGTATATCAGATGATCGGCACCTACCGCGTATTTCATATCGGACATATGTGCGATCATGATAATACCGTAAACCCGGACAATATTCGCCGCAACGGGAAAGACGATAGACAACAATACAAACGACGCCCTGCGCCAGGGTGCCTGCATATTCAAATAAGCGTACAAACTACCGATAACCAGAGAAGCTATAAAAAAGCTGATACCAGAACAGGCTTCTGCAACCAGGAAACGGCCTTTAGGAATCTCAATATACAATCCGCTGCGAAAGACCGGCACGCCACTGAGCTCCAGCAACTGTACGGAGAACGTTGCCGCTATTTGCTGTAAGAGGGGGACAAGTTCCTCGCCAATTGGAATACAAAATAAAATAAATACAAGGGGAAACAAAATGGTTCTGGCAGCTTTCGTTCCCAGTACAAACCAGTACAACACCGGAAGGAGTGTGAACATAGCCGCATGCATGAAGATTTGGACATCCCCGGCTAAGCCGACAGCGTACAAGGCGACAAGGGGAGCGATAAAAATCAACGTCCACATACTGGGCTTAATCGGGGTGTTCAGTAATGCGTCGCGCTTCAGATAGATAAGGTAAAAGGCCCCAGGCAACACGAACATACAATGGTTAAAGATGTCCGAGCCATACCAAATGGCAACCGCTGAGACCAATCCCTTGTGAAAGACCAGTGCCCAAGCGGCCAGAACAACCAGCATAAGCACAGTAACAGCGGAAAATGTAAGACGGACCGGATAGGCGCCACTGCCTGTGACTGATTGCTCCTGCATACTACTGCTACCCTTATTTGAGCTCGTAAGCGTCGGCCATGGTACCCCAGCGGTAATCACTGAGCAGGCGTTTGAGTTTACCTTCCATGCGCCCAAGATTGATGTAATGTCGAATCTTAGACTTCAGCGGCGCATTGGCTATTTTAGGCTGACCCGGGTCAATTTCCCATGGGTGGAAATAAAAACTGTACGGCGCTGTTTCACTTTGCATAAAAGCTTGAATGCGCTTGCGTGACAGCCAATACGGATACAACCGGAAATAACCGCCGCCACCAATACCAACGTTTTTATCGTTTTTGACTATTGTTGGAATTGGAATTTCCGTTATTCCTTCCGGACGCTGATATTTAAAGCGAGGCCACTCTGGTACGCCGTATAAGTCATGCGAGATCGGATAGGTACTGGAGGAATATTCAAAACCCAGTTCAACCAGGACTTCGTAAATCCATTGATTATCATCGTTGACGGAAAAGCTGGGAGCACGGTAGCCCTTTACCGCAACACCGCCCGCATCCTCCAGGATGGCTTTGCTGGTCTTCACATCGTCGATAAATTCATCGCGTGTCATTGTGGTCGCCCGGCGGTGATTTAATCCGTGGCTCGCCAGTTCATGGCCTTCTTCCACAATGCGTTTAATGAGCGTTGGGCAGCGCTGTGCGACCCATCCCAATGTAAAAAACGTAGACTTGGCATTATGCTCTGCAAAAACATCCAACAACCGGTGCGTATTTTCTTCTACACGCAGCGGAATTGACGACCAGTCAGAGGGTTTAAGCACTGACTCAAACGCAGAGACCTGAAAATAGTCCTCAACGTCAACTGTCATTGCATTCAGGCGGTTATCCAACAAAGGCATATTCATTATTACCTGCCTTTTCCAAACAACACGATTTCAACAGTCCTTATCAAAATCAGAATATCCAGTAATAAGCTTTGATGCTTAACGTAATACAGGTCGAACTTCAATTTCTCCATTGAATCTTCAACACTCGCCCCGTAGGGGTAATTTAGCTGTGCCCACCCGGCCAAACCAGGCTTAACGTTGTGCCGCTGATTGTAATAAGGAACTTCTTTGACCAGTTGCTCAACAAACTCCGGACGCTCCGGGCGCGGACCGATAAAAGACATCTCGCCACGGAATAC
>NZ_CFIDRX010000284.1:0-2744 GCF_984433645.1 Marisediminitalea sp. | reverse complement strand
CGGCAATGTCTGATTGCTCGGCAAATAGCTCACCTGCGCCGGGCACAGTGAACCAGTTAAATACTTCTATACCCCTGCCGTCAGCGGTCGAGATCAAATATCCACTCACAAAAATAGTAATCAGCAGCGCGTATATACCTGCGTGACCCAGACTCGAAAGTATGCGTTCCACAGCGCTACCGAAACGCTCTGGACGCTGAGTGCGGGTGCGCATCAGCAATCTGGCAAGGGTTACCGCAGCCAGAATTAGGCCTGTGCTTTTGTGCCAGTGGGGGGCGGTTCGATACCATTCGCTGTAATACGTCAGGTCAACCATCCATACGCCAACGGCAAACATGCCTATCACCAAGAGTGCCGTTACCCAATGAATAATAATCAGCCCTAAAGGCCAGTTTTTTGGTGTTGCCAAAACCTTTTCCTTGCGTAGTTAGTCGTCGCATTGGGTAAATTACTTATCCGATGCGAGCAGATTATCTAACCTGTTTCATTAAAAACAGTCCAATAATTAGAGTGAAAGATTCTAAAAAATAGGACGTAACTAAACTTATCATCGAAGTTTGTTTTGAAAAATAGGTAGAAAAAGTGAGTGTCACAGTATCTGGTATGCCACTTAACCAGTTTTTTCCGCTATTGGTCGGTATTCTACTTTATTCCGGAACTGTTCAGGTCCATCTTTACTCTTAACAACATCCTCTGTTTATTTTGGAGTTACTTCAGATGAAGGCCTGGTTACTGATACTCACACTGATAGCGCTGGCAGGTTTGCCGGGCTCAGGTGCTGCTGTGCAGTCAGGCTTACATGGTCAATGGAGTAGCGTTGATAGCAACCTGACTGAGGCAGAGATCGCCGAGGTTGAACAAGGCATTGAGTCTGACCAGCAGGGCGATGGCCCCGATGTAATCAGTAGTACTAACGGTATTCGGTTTGCGCCTCAGGCAAGTACGGTTCACGGCCAGCTCCAGACGCAACTGTCAGGCTCATTTTATTCCGGATATGCCATCAGGGCCCCACCTGTATTTAGTTAATCAATCGACTCAGCGGCGCATTGCGCCACTTTCTTAATTTTTCGAGGATTAACTCATGCATCATTTAACACTTTGCCAAACTGAAGCTATTGATACGCTAGCGCACCCTGAAGTCTACGACCACGTTGAACTGGCGTCTTCGGCACTAAGCATTTTCACTGATTTTCACGAACACCAACCGCTGGTCATTGACGGTAATGTAAAAGCCATAGAACTGGAAAGACTAATGCGTCAGTCTCACGTAAAAATGAAGCTGGTATTAGACAAACACGAGCAATTCGTGGGTATCGTGACGCTGGCTGACATTACTGAACAAAAAATCCTGCAGCGCGTTGTGCAATTGGGGCTGCCCCGCTCTGAATTGCTGGTGGCTGATATGATGCAACCCAAAGCTGCATTGCAAGCCTTTGACTACCACGAACTGAAGGTCGCATCGGTAAAAGATGTGGTGGATACGCTGCAAGACAACGGCAAAATGCACTGTTTGGTTATCGACAAGCAACAGCACGAAATACGAGGCGTGATCAGCGTGAGTGACATCGCTCGCATCTTGCGGGTTCCACTGGATATTCAGTCACAGCCTTCATTTGCCGCACTGTCGCATATAATTGCAGCCTAAACTGAAGAGTCGGATCGGGGGCCTTATAGCCCCCGACGTTTAATTATGAACCAACAAGAACAGTAGTATCCAAAAATACGCTCGCTAACGGAATATTTGTTACACTTAATATACAGCACGCAGTGAGGACGAGAAGTGGCAACGTTTTACAATAAACAACACGGTGAGTTTAGCCTGATAATGAATCAGGATGTGGTATTAACCAATGCCGTGGGCCCATGGAACCTCGAGTGTATTGAGCAATTTGGCATCGATTACGCCACCAGTGTGTATTCGGCAAAGGTATCCAGGTGGGCTGATATTATCATGCTGCAGGGAGAAAGCCTGCTGGTGCCCGATGCAGAAAAAGATCTGCAAGTGCGCATTGCCCGCGCAGTAGAAACCGGCTTGAGTCACGTAGCGGTAGTGATGTGTAAGTCAGAAGTAAAGACCACCGCAAAACTGCAAATGAAGCGCCTCTATCGCAATTTATCCGCCGAGCTGGCATTTTTTGATACAGTTCAAGAAGCCATTGACTGGATCACTGAGCATGGATATCGCTGTGAAGCCCCGGTTGTTGAAGCTTTTTTTGACGACACACCCTAGGGCCTATTTCCCGGCCAATGCAGCCGCATAAGCCTGACGTGCCCAATCGCAGGCATCATCCGGATCATCATAAATTTCTTCCGGCGCCTCCATGTAACTTAGCGCGATGGTTTTGCCTTGCCGGACATAAGTAAACGGTGAATAGCCCCGCTCTTCAAGCGCCTGCTTCATTCCGGCGTCAACTTTTATATAAAGCTGATCGCTCACTACCAACGCAAACATTTTCCCCTGACTGAACACGCCATGACCACCAAACATGCGCTTCAGATGAATAGGCCCAAACGTACTGAAGACATCGTGCAGACTGTTAGCAAATTGGTTTGCGGACATGGGGTTAATTCCTTCAATGGGGGCCGAAATCTCAGTCTACTGCCCGGCTTTTTTTAACTCAATCTGCATTTTTTTCATTTTAGAGGGAATAAACCTCAGGTCCTCTCCGTTAACTCAATGTCAATGTGACATAACTGGAGATGATTATGAAAACTTTTACTTTTACTTCACTGATTCTGGCAAT
>NZ_CFIDRX010000283.1:0-2871 GCF_984433645.1 Marisediminitalea sp. | reverse complement strand
TGGATGAACAGCGCGAAGCGCTTTCGGGCCCACAAGTATTGCATTTTCGTTTTGCATTAGTCGACGAGCCTGGCTTGGACGTGATTCCGACAAGCCATATCAACTGGGACACGGTCGAAGAACTGGATGTGCGAATGGGCAATAACGGCAAAGCACCACACCACGACCTGACAAATCAACAACGCGTGCCGTTAAAAGCAGGCGACCTGATGATCTTCAGTGCCAATCTTATCCACCGGGGTATCTATGGCATGGACAGACGCGCATTGGATGTCCTGTTTTGCGACCCGGAGCCGGACATTCTGAAATACGCTAACCCCGATTGTTTACCGCGAGGAAAACAGCTGGCATCCATTGATGATCCCATAGCGTTCGCGGTAACGCAGAACTGCCTGGATACAGCGAAGTAAAATTTGGCGTTTTCATTGCCCGAAACAGGCAGCCCGAAAACGAAAGAACAAAAGCGCCGGCCAGCTCTTTCCCATTGAGCAAAAATCATAGAGAATATCGCCTTCAACAAAAGCCGGGGCAACCAGCCTCCGGCCAGAAATTGCAGGATTATCCCATGCCAAAGGCAAGCGAAATTAAAAAGAACAACACCATCGTGTTTAACGGCAAAACCTGTATTGTGCGTGATATTGAACGCTCTGTACCTCAAGGTCGTGCCGGAGGCAGCATCTACCGTATGCGTATGTACGACGTAGTAAGTGGTGCTAAGTTTGACGAAACATTCAAAGATTCAGACATGCTGGACATGGCGGATTTGGTGCGTCGCCCTGCGATGTTCTCTTACATGGATGGCGATGAATATGTCTTTATGGACAAGGAAGACTACACGCCTTATCACCTGAATAAAGAGTCTATCGCAGACGAAGCGCTGTTCATTAACGAAGAGACCGACGGCATACAGGTTCTGATCGTAAGTGAAGTGCCAGTAGCACTGGATCTGCCTATGAGCGTAGAGTTGCAGGTTGTTGAAACCGACCCGTCAATCAAAGGCGCATCAGCTACTTCGCGCACTAAGCCTGCTACGCTGTCTACAGGCCTGGTTGTTCAGGTGCCTGAATACATCAGCACTGGCGAGTGGATCAAGGTAAACACCGAAGAGCGTAAATTCCAGAGCCGTGCCGACAAGCACTAATCTGTGATGGGCTTAGCCCCTGTTTATTAAAAACAGGGGCTAAACATTAAAACGCAATGGTATCCCCTTCATTCAGAACATGAAGCGGCACCTCTGCATTGAGTTCCTCGTACATATGTAACAGCCGGAACAACGCTGAATGTGACGTTTTGTCGCCCATTCGCCAGCTGGCATTGCCGTATCCCCATGGCACCATTGCCTTACATCCCAATTCTTTTGCTGCAACCAGCGCATCTTCTGGCGTTGTGTGGACTTTACGGTAGAACTTTGGTGACGCTTCGCTAAAGTAAGAGGCAATGGGCAGCAGGCAAACGTCTATTGGTCCGAACCGCTTGGCGATATCTTTAAAATGCGGGGAATACCCGGTATCACCTGCAAAAAATAACGTCTTTCCCTTGTTTTCTAATACCCAGCCACCCCACAAAGACTTGTTGTTGTCTTCGTAAATATAGGGCACCCAAATTCGGTTGCTGAAGTGATGGGCTGGCACAAAGTGAACGGTGGTGTCACCAATCTGTTTATTGGCGTACCAGGCCATTTCGTTAATTGCATAACCTTGTTGAGCAAAGTGTTCAGCGAAGCCCATTGGCACTAAATAGTCCGGTGCGGTGCCTATTTTGCCAATGTCGCGCTTGTTAAAATGATCGTAATGAATGTGCGAGTACATAACGGCATCAACAGGCGTCGACGCCTCTATTGGCAGTGGTGCTGGTTTATTGCGGAAAAAGCCCTCAGACAATCTGAAGGCCCAGTCTACCGGCCAGTCAAACTGGTCAAATACCGGGTCAATCAAAAAGCGTTGCCCTGCGGCAGTCTGAACGTAGAAGCTGGCATGGCCGAGCCAGGTGACACTAAAACCTGCGTCCGTGGTGACGTCGCGTTTTTCACCGGTGTAAAGGCAATCCTGCATTGGCGAATCGCATTCGATGAGTGGCGAAGCTGGATAGCAATTTTCGCTGCACGTTACCGGATAATCAGAGAATTTAGCGTAAATATTCTGGAATCTGTCTTCATACCCTTCAACATCGGCATACACCAGCAGGGAAGATTCGGGGGCAATAACGTTCACCTGGTTTTTAACCGCACAGCCGGCCAGCATGGTAAGACACAGAAGTAATAAAGCTCGGTACACAAGGTTGTCCTTTCTGTTTTTCACGGCAAAGTGTACCAAGTTTCGCCGAAGTAACGCACTGTTCCGCTTCAGGTTTGTGTAACCAAACGTATCTGTTGGCGCGTTTGTAAAAAAACGGTATGGTCTGGGTTTTCTCAGTGTGGGCCATAACCTTGAACAGATATCTTCGTTTAGCCGTTTTGCTGGTATCGGTTCAGTGCGTTGCCTGTACTTCTGAGCCTGAGCCCGTTAACGATATCGGGCGATGGCAAATCACCGACTCATTCATTCTGTCTGCAGCGCTGTCGAAGCAGGGACAACATACAGCGCTATTGTTCCTCCAAGGACGGCTCGCTGTTTGGGACAACAAAACGCAAAAGCGGCTTGTTGACTGGCACGCGCCGGATGTCTTGCCTGATACCTCAATGATGCATATGGATGAGTCTGCGCGATATCTGTTGTCGGCGACACGCACCGTCGTTCAGATTTGGGATGTCACGAGTACCGCGCCCGCAGGCTCTTTGGATTTGTCTGCTCAATTAGGCGACGCCAGCATTACCTCGTTGCGCTTTATTCTGGCTCCTCATTCGTTTGTGATAGGCACCAGTGGGGGCGACAT
>NZ_CFIDRX010000282.1:0-2955 GCF_984433645.1 Marisediminitalea sp. | reverse complement strand
ATGGATGCGCAAGGGTTTACCTCTTTGCCCAGGGACGACTTTATTGAGAAGCGCGATGCGTTTGTTGCCCGACAACGTGCTTTCCTCGAACAGGCCGTTGCTCAGGGGAGTTTTCCGGCCATGAAGAGGCTGGCCGGCCTTCACCATGCACAACAAACAGGCAGCGGCGGCTATGTAAACGCCTTTGCGCTTAATCAGGTCATTCTGACACTCACCGACGATAATGAGTTATACAACCGCTATAACTGGCTGCAGCAACGACTACAGCAAACATTGAGTGACGATGAGCTGACTCGGGGATATGCTCAGGCTGAGACCTGGCTTCACCGCATTCGCAGTAGTGGCACGCTCGTTACAGACGAAAACTAACTTCCGGAAACAGACGGATTTCCCTGGCGAAACTGAGATACTACTTCATTCGTTCGTTCGAGTAATTTCCGGCCGGGACGAGAGGCCTGTGTCAGCGCGATAAAGAGCATATCAATAATTAGCTCCTGTGCAGTTCGCGCCAGAATGGAAGACAACCGGGCCGAAGCTTCCTCCGCCACCGAGTATAATTTGACGTCAGCAGGCTCAGAGACCGGCGTGTTGCCGTATTTAGTAATCGATATTACCTTGGCGTGATTGTCTTTAGCCTGTTGCACAACGTTAACGATTTCGCGGGTGGAACCTGACTCAGAAATGGCAATCACCACATCGGCTTCACCAAACGTTGCTGCCACAGCCAACTGAATATGGCCGTCGGCTTCTGCAATCGCCACCATCCCCAGCTTCTGCAATTTAAATGAAAAGTCTTTGCTCACCAGGGCAGACCCCCCAACACCACAAATAAGAATACGCTTGGCGTTTTTGATGATCTCTACGGCTTTTTCGAATTCGACAATTTCGTTCAGATTTCGGGTTTCATTTAATACGCTGATTTTACTGCTGAGCAGCTTGTCGGCCATCTGTTCAAAACCGTCGTTCAGCGTTATCTTACCATGCAATTGCGTATTAGGTGTTTCGCGATTGAGGGCATCGATGACTGCAAGTTTAAACGCGGGGTATCCTTTGTATCCCAATTTCTGGGCAAATTTAACCACACTGGACTGACTGACACCTACCACATTCGCCAATTCCTGTGACGATAGATCACGCACAGCATTGGGTGAATCCAGCGTAAATGTCGCTAATTTTGATTCACTCGCAGACAGCGAATGTTTAATGGCTTTGATTTTAACAAAGGCAGACATGACTGATTACTTCCTACTCACCGGTTACACCGCCGTGGCGACAACTTCAACCTTGCTTAATGAATTTTTTATTCAAATATAAACTAGTTGATGCGAATATCAAAATCTCTTTAAATAAAGGCTAGCGAGCAACACGCCTTTAAATTATTCCAAACAGGTTACCGTAAATTATGCACACTGCCCATCCCCATGTACCAGCGAATGCCATTGCCTCTTTGTGGGATAAACACCATACGGACAATTTGAATCGCGCTCACCTGCGCTTTGCAGACATCAGCCAGGTGGTTGAACAGTTAGCCCAACACAACGAGGTAACCTCTTCGGTTGTCGGGCACGCTTGCTCCGGCAAGCCCATAACGCGCTTAACGGTGGGTCGTGGGCCGCTCATTCTATTAGCGTGGACACAAATGCATGGCGACGAGCCTACCGCGACGGCAGCAGTACTGGATTGGCTGCATATCTTGTTAACTCAGCAACTACCGTCCCTCGACACGAACTGGCAGTCCCTGGTAACACTGCATGTCATTCCGATGCTAAACCCGGATGGGGCAGAGAATCGTATCAGAGTGAACGCGCAGGGTATCGACATTAACCGCGACGCAAAGGCACTGCAGACACCCGAGGGCAGAGTGTTATGGGAGCAGGTTCAAAGCTTGAAGCCCGATGTGGCCTTTAACCTGCACGACCAGAACCCTTACTACACTGCCGGTGAGACCGGTGAAACGGCGACTATTGCATTTCTGGCCCCGGCGTTTCACGTCGATAAGCATGTGGACGCAGCACGTTTGCGCGCCAAACAGCTTATCGCGTGTATGGCCGACGCAATTCAACACTGGCTACCCCGTCATATTGGACGATATGACGATACCTATTCCCTGCGTTCTTTTGGCGACAACATAGCGGCAACCGGTGCCAGCACGATATTAATTGAATCGGGCGCATACCCGGGCGACCCACACCGACAGACTGCCAGAAAAATGAATGTAGTTGCCTTACAGGCTGCACTCGAAGCTTTGCTCAGCAACCAGTACATGCAAAAGTCGCTGGCTGACTATTACCGGATCCCGGATAACGTGGAGGACGGATTGGTTGACATCAAATTCAGCCAGTTGCAACTACGCTGTTTCGACACCGCATTTAATGCGGATGTAAACGTGAATGTGTGCCGTAAATCCGGCAAGGCCACCATTAAGCACATTGGCGACATGTCTGTTCAACAGGCTTTTCACACCCCCGATACCGCTGGCATGCGCGTGTTACCACTGAAAGGATACGTCGTGAATGAACCGCTCTCGCTCAACAGGGAACTGTACCTGCAGCGACTAGCTGAAGGATGGGTTTATTTTATTGGCGACGCCGGACACATTACCAATGAGTCAGGACTGCCAGTGTTGTGTGTGCCTGAAGCGCTGCCGCAACCCTGGCTTCAGCCCGATACCCCGGCGTACTGGCTAATGCAGCACGACAACGGCCACATTGTTGCCGTACTGAACGGGGAAGTGGTTCGGGGCTGTTGACCTTTGTTCTTACGAAATAATAATGCGTTTGTACGCCAGTAACGAGCCGTCGGCATTTTGCTGGAGATCGAACAGGTAATCGTCGTCGCTGCTGCGAAAGACGGTGTCGCCAGACAAATGTGTATCTGGCTCCCCGCGTGCAGCGTAATCGCTGTGTGACGTGCAGATAGCCTCCACCAACTCGTCGCTGAAGGCAAACTGCGAAA
>NZ_CFIDRX010000281.1:0-2958 GCF_984433645.1 Marisediminitalea sp. | reverse complement strand
GTTCAAGCTGTTGATTTTGCCAATCAATGCGACTTTATCCCACCAGGTATTCAAACTCCCCAAATTGACCTGGTGCTGATTAACCGATTGGAATAGGGTAAATAAACTCTCTTTGTTCTGTTGTATTAGCGCTTCCATCTTACTTCCCTACAACTTTAGTATAAGTGACTGTTTTATTTATAGTTTTAACTTATCTTTTATATCAGAAGCCATTCCGTAAAATTGTATAAATTATGTTAAAAGTAATACCGTTTGATTATTAAAATAGAAAGCGCCCTAAAAATATGGAATAAAAAATAACCAATCGGCCGTTTTGATCATGACAGAAACTCTATGCTGCTGTAATCTAAGCGCATGCGAGCCGCGAGGCATTTTTGGGAGAAGTTTGGTGGCAGAAGCTATCGAAACGAAATACGCACAGAGTCAATTACGCGACATCAACCAGGCTTTGTCAGAAGGCCGGTTTGTGTCTGTGCGCAAGTTTCTCCACGAAATGCCGCCCAGTGATGTCGCCCACATCCTGGAGTCCAGCCCAACAAAAACCCGTGATGACCTGTGGGAACTCCTCGACAGCGATTTTCACGGCGACGTTATAGAAGAATTATCTGAGGATGTCCGCAACGGGATCATTGCCAAAATGATGCCGGCCAACGTGGTTGATGCCCTTGAAGACATGGACACCGACGATCTGGCTGAAACCCTGTCGAGTCTGCCGGACGAGGTGTTGCAGGACATCCTGCAATCGATGGACGCACAGGATCGCCATCGCGCAGAGCAAGCCATGTCCTATGGTGAAGAAACTGCCGGGTTCATAATGAATACCGACACCATCACCTTAAGGCCTGATGTGTCGGTTGATGTGGTGTTGCGTTATTTGCGCCTGAAGGGAGAGTTGCCTGAAAACACGGATACGTTTTACGTGGTCAATCGCACCGACAATCTGGAAGGGATCGTGCCGGTTTCGCGACTGCTTACCGCCGATCCTGAAGCCACGGTTTCCGATGTGATGGACGAAGAGCCCGAAGCAATTCCCGTCAATATGCCCGACGATGAAGTAGCCAGTATGTTCGAACGTTACAACTGGTTGTCAGCCCCCGTTGTAGATGACAAACACCGCCTGGTTGGTCGTATTACCATTGACGACGTGGTCGACATCATCCGTGAAGATGCAGAACACTCCATGATGAGTATGGCGGGTCTGGATGACGAAGAAGATACCTTTGCCCCTGTTATGCAAAGTACCAAGCGTCGTTCAGTGTGGTTGGGTGTGAACTTACTTACCGCGCTTATGGCTGCTGCTGTCAGCGATCTGTTTGAGGCGACACTGAGCCAGTTGGCTGTGCTGGCCATTCTGAATACCATCGTGCCCAGCATGGGCGGCGTAGCAGGTAACCAAACCCTGACACTGGTGATCCGCGGGATGGCACTTGGTCATGTGAACCCGTCTAACTCCCGTTGGTTGATCTATAAAGAACTTGCTATTGGCGGGTTGAATGGTGTGATTTGGGCCGTGCTGATTGCATCAGTCATTGCAGTATGGAAACAGGATCTCACTCTCGGGTTGATTATCGCTTTTGCGATGTTGATGAATATGATTGCTGCCGCACTGTCCGGGGCAACACTGCCGATTATAATGAAGAAACTGCGCATTGATCCGGCGTTAGCGGGTAGTGTTATTCTGACAACGATTACAGATGTCGTGGGTATCTTCGCGTTTCTTGGTACCGCAACCCTGTTCCTTATCTAAACCTTCCGTTTATATTGCCTAAGCACTGTAAGGCAATGCCATTTCGGTGGGCAATACGCTCGCCGAATTAAACTTATAACCGACTCCCCAGACCGTTTCGACTAACTTACTGTGTAAGGGAGCTTTGTCGAGTTTGGCGCGTAAGCGATTTACGTGACTGTTCACCGTGTGCTCATAGCCGCTGTAGTGATAGCCCCACACCGAAGACAACAGCTGTGCACGGGAAAAGACCTGGTCCGGGTGACTGGCCAGGAAATACAATAAATCAAATTCGGTGGCGGTTAAGGGTAATGCGTAGCCATTTACCGTTGCATGGTGATAGTTGTGATCAATACGGAAGCAGCCTATCTGAATAGGGCGTTCATTGCCTGTTGACGAACTTGCGGGCGTTCTGCGTAACTGAACGCGTACTCTGGCTTGTAATTCGGCAGGGTTACACGGGTAATCCAGATAATCCTGGGCCCCGAGTTCGAGGGATAAAATGCGCTCTGCTTCACAGCCTTGCTGCGCCAGAACGATGACGGCCGAGTTCACTGCTTTGCGCACCAGAGCGCGGAAATCATCAAGGCATTCGACCAGGGGCTGGCTTAACGCCAACACAATGACCGGCACAAACTCATGCGTGCATTTGTGTAATGCAGTCGCCATACTGGTTGCCAGCGCACAATCTGCATTGACGCGCTGTAAACAGTGCTGCAGTTCTGATGAGGGTGTGTTGCCTTGATTTACGATTAGAATCATTCCGTTTCTCCGGTCTGTCGAATTGCCTGGCTGCATTTTGCTCTGGCCAGGCCCACTGCCTCATTTTATTGATGAAACAATGCTACTCTTATCCAACAGACCGGAAAAACTAACTAATTATTCCACACGGGTAATAATTAATCGGGCGACCGGGTTATCAAACCGGTGTTCAGCCATCAGTACCGAGTCAGGTAACGTGTCCTGGGAGGACACCACGCCCGGGTGATAACTAACAGTATCCGCGTCATCACGCTCGGCGTTAAACCCTTCACCACCGTCAGCGGGGCCCGGTATGGTGCCAGCAGCTTCACTGTTAGCTTCCGTACCAGCGTCATAAACCGGCAACAGCATCGACATGGAATCATTCACCGCCAAATCGTTAAGCGCTTTGTTAGTTATTCCTGTAAAGGCGTCATTGGTATTTACCAGCATAGTGACTACAGACAGATACGCCGCCTGCTCGTCCGATA
>NZ_CFIDRX010000280.1:0-2966 GCF_984433645.1 Marisediminitalea sp. | reverse complement strand
TCTATTAATATATTGGTAATTCAACGCCGTTAACGGCCTGTTTTTGTTTGTTTCTTATACTAAATTTTAAACACAATAGAAACAAACGCTATATATAAAATTAATAAGTTATAAACGAAACGTTATCACCATGAAACTACAAGCTAAATTATTAGGTTACGCAGGTCTAATACCCTTTCTACTTTTGAATATGGCCTTGTTATTCGATGCCTATCCCACAAGTTTAATTTACATTTTATTTACACAATACTCTGCTGTTTTGTTGTCTTTTTTCGGTGGTATTCATTGGTATGACGCGATAAGCAGCAACAAAAATGGCCACCAAATGTATATCGCCATGCTGCCCACTATTATCGGATGGCTGTGTCTCACACAAACCGGGGCGCATTGGGTGCTGGGCGTACTGAGTGCCAGCTATGTTCTGATGATGTTCTACGACAAACAGGTGCTGACACTGCCCAAAACTATGGTCGTTGACTATACAAAGCTAAGAATGTCGCTGACAACCATTGTGGTGTTGTCACACGCTGTAATGATATTTGCACGTTAATCTCTCTTCCAATACTAAAAAAGCCCCGTCAGCTTACGCTCACGGGGCTTTTTTGTCTGTTACAGCCAGGCACTACTCAGCACGTATTAACGCCAGCAGTTCTTCTGTTTTCGCTTCCATCAAAGGTATGTCACCTTTCGATTCAACATTCAATCGAATAACGGGTTCGGTATTTGATTTACGCAGATTAAAGCGCCAGGTACCGAACTCAAGACCGATTCCGTCGGTTTCGTCAATAACCTCAGCCAACGGTTGATATTTATCCAGCACGCGTTGTAAAGCGGCATCGGCATCTTGCAGTTTACTGTTGATTTCACCTGATGACGGGAACGCAGCAATACGCTCTTCAACCAATGAAGCAAGCGACTTTTGCTTAGTACATAGCAGTTCAGCAACGAGCAACCAAGGGATCATACCTGAATCACAGTAAGCAAAATCCCGGAAATAATGATGAGCGCTCATTTCGCCGCCGTAAATAGCATCTTCCTTCCGCATCCGCTCTTTTATAAAAGCGTGACCGGTTTTGCATTTAATCGCCGTACCGCCTGCGTTCTTAATAATATCTTCGGTATTCCAATACACACGTGGGTCGTAAATAATTTTGTTGTCGCTGTCTTTGTCCAGAAATGCCTGGGCCAGCAAACCAACAATGTAATACCCTTCGATAAAATTACCGTCGGCATCGAACAGGAAGCAGCGGTCAAAATCACCGTCCCACGCAATACCAAAGTCAGCGCCGTGTTCAATAACTGCATTTGCCGTATCTGCACGGTTTTCTGGTAATAACGGATTAGGAATACCATTAGGAAACGTACCATCCGGGTTGTGATGAACCTTCACAAACTCAATTGGCACATCTTTTTCCAATAACTTTTTCTCCAATGCGTCCAGTGCAGCACCTGCAGCCCCATTTCCGGCATTAGTCACGATTTTCAATGGCGTGAAGTTATTGATATCAACATAAGACAAAATATGCGACGCATAAGCATCCATGTTGGCATGTCGGTGATACTGGCCGGATTCCGCCAGAATATCCGTAGCGATGTGTGCTTTACCCGCATAAAACGCATCTGCGTCGATTTTTGCGCTCTTGGCGTAGAACTCAAGGCGATCTGCAACATACGCGTCATCTAACTGTTCAGCGCGTTCTTTAATGGCGTTTAAGCCGGTATCGCCGCTAATGGGTACTGAACCCGCCTTAACCAACTTCATACCGTTGTAATTAATCGGGTTATGGCTAGCCGTCACTTCAATGCCGCCATCAACCCCAAGATGCTTGGTTGCAAAGTAAATTTCTTCGGTTCCCGCCATACCGATGTCGGTAACGGTTGCACCACCATCGATTAAACCGGCACTCAATGCCAGCTTGAGTGGGTGCGATGTCAGACGCACATCACCGCCAACCACAACCGTCTTCGCACTCAGTTCTTCGGCGAATGCGAAACCAATGCGATAGGCGACTTCTTCGTTTAACTGACTATTTAGCTCACCGCGAATGTCGTAAGCTTTAAAACAAGTAATTGGTGTACTCATACACTGCACAGCCCTTTTATTTCGACTCAGTACGACCATAGCGGTCAGAAAAACGCACAATATCGTCTTCACCTAAATAGGCACCAGACTGCACTTCAATGAGTTCTAATGGAATCTTACCCGGGTTCTCGAGTGCGTGAACCTCGCCAATCGGAATGTAAACGGATTCATTCTCGGTAACTAACTGGGTATTTTCACCAATAGTCACGCTGGCTGTGCCAGACACCACAATCCAGTGTTCGGCGCGATGATGGTGCATTTGAACAGAGAGCTTTTCGCCAGGTTTCACTGTGATACGTTTAACCTGGAAGCGTTCGCCATTGTCGATGGAGTCATAGCTGCCCCATGGACGGAATACTTCGCGGTGGAACTGGAACTCCGGTCTCTGTTCGGCTTTTAATTTGTTTACGACATTCTTAATGTCCTGAACCTTGTCTTTGTGAGCAACCATTACAGCATCTTTGGTTTCAACAACAACCACGTCATCCAAACCAACAACCGAAATCAATCGCTCTTCTGCGTTAATATAGCTGTTGTTCACGCCTTCCAGAATTGCATCACCGACAACGACATTGCCATTGGCGTCTTTTTCGTCTGCGGTTTCCCACAGCGATGACCAACTGCCAACATCTGACCATCCTGCGTCTAGTGGGATCATGGCCGCATGCTCGGTCTTTTCCATAACTGCGTAATCAATAGAGTCGTCCGGGCAGGTCGCGAAAATTTCAGGATCGATACGAATAAAATCCAAATCCTTGCTTTCAGATTCAATGGCTTTTTCACAAATAGCCAGCATCTCCGGGGCATACTTCTTCAGTTCAGCCAAGTACACACTGGCTTTGAACATAAACATACCGCTGTTCCAAAAATAATTACCGGAAGC
>NZ_CFIDRX010000279.1:0-3057 GCF_984433645.1 Marisediminitalea sp. | reverse complement strand
CTGACTGACATCGTATTGCCGGTGGAAGTGCAAACCGAAAATGCCGAGCTCGCTGCTGATGTCGATACCGATACCGCGCTTGCACCACAACCTTTGTCAGTCGCCATTAGTTTGTTGTCAAAAATCGAAGCGTTGAATAAAAAAGACAACGCAGAGATTGCTCCCGAGCAGGAGCTGGTAACCCAAATAGCCGATGCCGACACTATGCTCACTCTGGATGTTGAGCAGATCAATGAATCGGTCATTGAAGTCGAGGAAAGCGCCGATCCACTGTTAAACCAGGCAGCGATGCTAGTGGGATTAATGACACAGCCAACGGCAGACAAAACCGCTTCGTCGGGTCAGGTGGCCGTAGCGAAAATAGAAGCGGTAATCACCCCAGCAGACAGTGCTGTTGCACTCGAGTCTATGCTGGATCAAGCCAGCGATGACACGCTTGCCAAGGTGGCACAGGTAATTACAGACACAGCGGCAGCGGCAAATCTGGCGCTGAGTGCAGCGCAGCAGTCGCAAATGAAAGGCATGCTGGTAAGCGGCATGGAAGAAATGCGTGCCCAGTTAAAGCAGGGGCATCAGCCAGCGATTGATTTAACGGCCTTAGTCGCTCAGGTATCTGCTGAAGTTCAGCCAGAGCAACCTGTATTGCCTCAGCAGCTACTGCAGGATGCACAGCACATTGCACAACTGGCAGCCACGTCAGTGATGTCTGATCAAAAAGAGCTGCAACTCAACGAATTGCTACACAACACCCGTGATTTGATTACTCAGGAAACGCGTCAGCAACATTCTGAAACGGTGAAATCCATCCAACAGCAAGCAGCATTAGACAAGCCGATGCCGTTGAATCACCCTCAAGGCCAGCAACAACTGGCTGAAAAAATTCGCTGGATGGTGAATGGACGACAGTCAATGGCTGAAATTCGCCTGGACCCACCTGAAATGGGAAGCATGCAGATTCGACTCAACGTGTCGGGTGACTCGGCATCAGTGAGTTTTGTCGTGCAGTCTCAGCATGCTAAAGAGATGCTGGCCGATGCTATGCCGCGCTTAAGAGATATGTTTTCTGAACAGGGTATAGACCTGGGTGAATCCTTTGTGAGTCAACAACAAACAGGGGAACAAGGAGAACAACAGAGCGGTGGTCAATCAGGTGGCGGTTTCGATGACAATGTGCCCGAAGACGCAAAAATGAATGAAACCCGGGTTGTTCGACAGGCAAATGGCCTGATTGACGACTATGTTTAACTCTAAGCGGTCAACAGCATGGCATTAGTCGTTGCGATTTGTTGGCTGTGATAGATAATACGCCTAGTTTAAATTGAGAGAAGTGTGAGATGGCGGAAGAAGAATTACAAATTGAAGAAGAAGGCGGTAAGAAAAGCAAACTGATGCTGATTATCATTATTGCCGTAGTGTTAATTGGCGGTGGTGCAGCAGCCTACTTCTTTTTGTTTGCTGGTGGTGACGAGCCGACTGCGGCTGAGCAATTGGCAGCCGATGGTACAGGACAACCCGCGCCTGCGGCATCAGCGCCAACTAATGCCAGTGTTGGTACGGCGCTGTACGTAGCGATGCCGCGTCCAATCGTATTTAACGTACCTGGGTCTGGTCGCGACCGCCTGGTACAAATAAAAGTGCAACTTATGGTGCGCGGTTCTGACAACGAAGAAGCCGCTAAAACCCATATTCCCCTTATTGAAGGGACCTTGTTGCAAGTCTTCAGTTCCAGCAATGCCGATGACTTAGTCACCGAAGCTGGAAAGATTGAACTGCGTGAAAATGCCTTGGAATCAGTGCAGTCAGCACTGAAAGACATTGCTGGCAGTGAAGTGGTAGAGCGAGTGCTGTTTACCGACTTTGTGATGCAGTAACCGGAGCGAGCCGTGAGCGATTTATTATCTCAAGATGAAATTGATGCCCTGTTACACGGGGTAGACGACGTCGAAGAAGAAGAGGTTACACAAGAACCCGGGGACACATCAGCCCTGGAGTATGACTTCTCATCGCAGGATAGGATTGTTCGTGGCCGCATGCCAACGCTGGAAATTGTGAACGAACGTTTTGCCCGACACTTGCGGGTGAGTTTGTTCAACATGATGCGCCGCAGTGCGGAAGTGTCGATTAACGGTATCCAGATGATCAAGTTCGGTGAGTACATTCATACCTTGTTTGTACCGACCAGTTTGAACATGGTGCGTTTCAGACCGTTAAAAGGTACCGGCTTGATCACCATGGAAGCGCGCTTGGTGTTTATTCTGGTGGACAACTTCTTTGGTGGCGACGGGCGCTATCACGCCAAAATTGAAGGCCGTGAATTTACGCCAACCGAACGTCGTATTATTCAGATGTTGTTGAAAATCATCTTTGAGGATTACAAAGAAGCCTGGGCACCGGTGATGGACGTGTCATTTGAGTACCTGGATTCAGAAGTAAACCCGGCGATGGCGAATATTGTGAGCCCCACCGAAGTCGTGGTGATCAGCTCGTTCCACATTGAACTCGATGGGGGGGGCGGTGATTTCCACGTCTCGTTGCCGTACTCGATGCTGGAACCCATCCGTGAATTGCTTGACGCGGGTGTACAAAGCGACAAAGAAGACACCGACTTGCGTTGGAGTAAAGCACTGCGCGATGAAATCATGGATGTCAAAGTGGCACTTACCACGCACATGCTGGATTTCGAATTATCCTTGCGCGATGTGATGGACTTTAAAGCTGGTGACATTATTCCGGTGGAAATGCCGGAGCACATTACGGTGTTAATTGAAGAATTACCTTCGTTCAGGGCGAAGTTAGGGCGTTCCAGAGAGCACCTGGCGCTGAAAATCACTGAGAAAATAGCACGGCCGACTTCCGTGAAGTCGGAGTTACAGTTACTTACCCGTGGCGGACGCATTATCGACAATGATGCAGAGCTGCAGGTGTTAGAAGAAGATTTATAATCCTAAGCGATAGAAAGAGGCAGGATCATGAGTGAAGAAGACGGTATGGACGATTGGGCCGCAGCCATGGCTGAACAGGCCGATGCTGAGTCCGAAAGCGAAGGGGGTGACGACG
>NZ_CFIDRX010000278.1:0-3299 GCF_984433645.1 Marisediminitalea sp. | reverse complement strand
CCATCCAGATCCTGAACATCGAACAGCGTTTTAATCAGCAAGTTCTGGTCGATATGCATATGCCGGGCGGAGACACCCCAATGCTTAGCGACACAGCTGACACTTCCCTAACCTTGCTGTTACCTGAGCCCTCGGTGAACGCCCTGCTGTTCGCTCTGATGGACGCACTGATTGCTAAAAGCGATCGCCTGGTGAGCGAGGCCTTTACTTACCAGGGCGTTGCACGTTTCAGTCACGCCATATCGGTAGAAAAACTGGCTGGCTTGTCGGTGCATACCCGCCTGGCAGACAAACAGGCCCCACACAGCTTTCAGCGTCAATTGAAGCAGTATAATCATGTTACCGACGCGTCACGCGTGCCCAATGTCGTCACGCCTGAACTGGCCGATTCAATTCGCTCCCGGCTTGCCGACTTCGGCGAACTGGCGGGTCATTACCCGACGTTTACCGTGCCTCCTTCATTAACCTAATCCTATGACCGGCTGCCCACACAACACAATACAAAAAGCCCCGGTATTCATTCATACCGGGGCTTTTGTTTATCCAGCCAGTAGCGTTCACTGGTTTCTAGTCTCTTACCTTCAGACTGCCATATAAGTACACACAAAACGGAACACAATAGCTCAGCACGGCTTTGGTTACGTTTATCGCCATTGTGCCTTCGAACGCTTCAAACTGATTGATCAACATTAACACCGTGCCTACTACCGACGCGGTTTTAGCCGCTTCCACCAATAAAGCCGGGGAAAATTTTCTGGCCTGTTTGTTACAGGATGGCGGCAGGTGCATGTCTTCTGCTATGGGTCTGTTTTCTGTCATGGTCCTGTCTCCAAATTAGAAGCTGTTGCGGGACAGAACAGCTTCGATCCCCGCTGGGTAACGGTGGCTGCGATACAGTATTTCACCGTGCTGTGATAACACCACAAACACCGGCGTACCATTCACCAAAAACTCGCTGGTCAGCTCGGCACTTTCGTCAAACATCACCGGAAAATCCATGGCATAGTCATGCAGGTATGCGTGCATTTTTTCCTGTGTGTCGTTAATCGCTACGTTAACACCGAGCACATCTATGCTGTCACCGTAATCGTTGTGCAAGGCAGTGACTGCCGGAGTCGCCTTTTTACAATAGGGACACCAGGTAGCCCAGAAGTAAAGCAACACCGGCTTTTGCTCCCAGCGTTGTTGAAGTGAAAAGGTCTCGCCATTAACCGAATTGAAGGTTAAGTTTGGCGTTAAATCCGGGGCTAGCGCCTCGCTGGCGATATTGGCTTGTTGTGCATGGCTGCTGAAGGGTGCCCATGCAGCAAGTGAGAGGGTGGCCGCCACAACCAGGCGGCGCAGGGTAAATTTCGTCATCATTAATGTCCGGGTTGGGTTGATAGTGCATTGATCCTATCGCGAGGCGTTGTTGAAAAAGCAACCAAAGCGCCTTGAATACAACCCTATCTTCCTGCCGGACTACAAACGCTTGGAAAAGGACAGGCTAATATAGTCGTAGCCCGGATTCGGGCTTTTAAGCCCGCCATTGGAGTAATGGAAATACCGCAACGTAACTGCGTACTGCCGCGACTGACCAAAGCGATACCCCAGCCCCAGGCGATCCTCGAACTGAAAGTGGGTACTGATGTCCTTCCCTGCAAAGCGGGTGTCATCCAGCAACGATACCCCGATACCAAATTCACCATACACTTCACCGTGCTGATTTTCGTAAAAGGTGTGCCGGAATACCGGCGAGAACGCCAAGACAAAATTGCTGTCGTAACGACTTGGATTACCGTATTCCCAGACATTGATGCTGGCCTCAAAGCTCAGGTCGAGCTGAGGGAAGTACGCGTGCAGGTAGTCGCTGTCGCGGCGGTAAGCCAGTTTGACGCCCTGAACGTCGCCTTCGCCTTGCAGGTAGTCAACAGACAGTTCATCTGCCAAACCAGACTGAGGCGCAGACAGGGCCAGTAAACCGGCCGTAAATACGGCACCTAACGATTGTTTAATTGTGCTAAATTTCATTATAACGTTCACCAAATGTAGTTAAGATGACGCTATTTTCGGCGAAATGAGATAAACAAAATTAGCCGTTCGTCTGTAAAACTGAACCCGCTTTACTCACAGACAAAGAGATACGAAAGACACAAAAAAAGCGGCGCATTGACCTGAATGTATCCGGGCAGGAGTGTAGTGCCGGACTCCGCTCAGGGTGCGCCGCAAGCAGGAGGGAGGGTTTTCACCTCGGGGACAAAATGGTCTCTATCCATTGACGCTCAATGGCCTGCGACAGCCATTGGGCAAAATCGATACCGGGATAGGTATCCAGCAGAGCCGCCAGATGCATGCCATGCTGCACACCTTGTAGCCAGGCATATTGCTGCTGGTCTACCGCATCCGCTTTGGGCTTGTTGTGCTGCTGATACACCACAGCAAAGTAGGTGTTTTCACGATGTTGCATAATGATCTCCAGTCCTTCAGACAAGTCATGCTGGCCGTGCGAGTCGCGGTGAAGCTGCCACATGGGCTGCACGGGAAACGGGCTTTCCAGCACTGTCAAAGAGGGTTGCAGCTTAATAGTAAGGTGCTCAGGGTCGACCTCTGTCAGCAGTTGCAAACTGGAGCGGTCAAACGCGTTAACCGTGCTGCGTCCAACTACCTGTACGGCCCATTCCAGTCTGGCTATGTCAGCCAGGTACGGGTGCTCGCCCGCCAACTCGCTGCTTTCTACAACCTGACCAAGCTGGCTTCCCCAGTCGGCCCAGTCACCGGTTGTGGGCTTTTCCCAGGCGAGCAGTCGCTGGGCCAGTATAAACATCGCTTGCTCCCCTACCATCTGCTGCAGCACCGGGTAGGAAATCGAAAGACTGCGCGCTGCGGTCATTTGTAAATTCTGCTGGTAAATCTTCAGTGCGCGCTCAGGCACACCGCTTAGCGAGGATTGTGTAAAAATGTCAGTGATCAGAGCAGACTGATGATGGTTAGTTCGTCGGTGTCCTGCCAAATCTGTGCTAAGGCGCGGCTTGTTATCGGTAACTACATTCATGACATTTCCTCAATCAGGGTTTGCGCTAAAATAAAGCGTGCCGTACCAGCTTCTTCTTGCAAGCGGGTCCAGGTGGGCAGTTGGTTATCCCACTCAATTAACGTAGCCGCGCCGGGGAACAGGTGAATGGCCTGTTGAAACAATGCCCAGCACGCATGGGATACCGGCTGTGCATGATCGTCGATAACCAGTTCACCGGGTGCTACCGCACTGCTGCCGGCCAGATGAATTTCCCGGACGGCTTTAGCAGGCAATGTTTTTAACCAGT
>NZ_CFIDRX010000277.1:0-3364 GCF_984433645.1 Marisediminitalea sp. | reverse complement strand
GACGCAGATGCCACTGACAATAATTTCGTAAGCGCACGCGTAGCTACGAAAGACAGCTATCGCGTTGAGCTGGCTAACAGTGTCGCGGTGAGCGACGATCTTGCAGTCAGGGCTGCGGTGTACCATAACCGCAGTGACGGCTTCGTAAAAAATGCGCACCTTAATCGCGAAGACACCAATAACATTGATGAGTCGGCGGTAAAACTGGCGGCAAAATGGCAAATCGATACCGCAACGACCCTGAACCTGGCTTATCGCTGGTACGACATTGACAATGGCTACGATGCGTTCTCGCTGGATAACGACAACATTACCCAGTCTGATGAACCAGGCTTCGACCGTCAGCAAACACACGCGGTAAGTGCCAACATGGCAACCAAACTACAGGCGGGTGAATTACTATTAATCGTAACCCATGCCAGCCACAATATCGGCTATGGTTACGATGAAGACTGGACCTACACCGGTTTCCACCCGTGGGGCTATACGTCCACTGACCATTACTACCGCGAAGTGGATACCAATACTGCCGAAATTCGTTTTGTTGGCAGCGAGGCAGTGTCCCTGTTCAATGATACAACCCGCTGGGTCGTCGGTGCGCGCCTCGAAGGTACCGAGGAGGACCTGTTGCGTGAATATACTTATGCCGATGGTGATTTCGCCAGTCAGTACAAGCCAGTAACGATTGCATTTTACGGTCAGCTCGACAGTCAACTCGCAGACAACCTGAGTTTGTCATTTGGATTGCGTGCAGAAAACTACAATTTCTCTTATGCAGACAATGAAGGGCTGGCCCGTGAGCATGACGAAACCATGTTAGGCGGCAAGCTGGCGTTGAATTACCTGATGGGCGATCAATTGTGGTACGCGAGTATTTCACGTGGTTTCAAAGGGGCAGGCATTAACCCAGACCAAAACGTCCAGGAAGTGAATCGCTTTTTCGATGCTGAATACAACTGGAACTATGAAATCGGGGTGAAGGCACCCTTAGCCGACAGCGTTAATCTGCGTGCTGCGGTATTTGTCATGAAGCGTGAAGACACGCAGGTGAGCGATTTCGACCTGCAGTACCGCGAGGACAACTCGGCTGAATTTTTCAGCATTATTACCAACGCCGACTTAGGCACTAATCAGGGCGCTGAAGTTGAACTGAGCTGGCAAGCAAATGAACGCTGGTCACTGAATGCATCCGTTGGTTATCTTGACGCGTATTTTGAAAACTACACGCGTGTGGACGACAGTTTCATTGCAAAGCAAACGCTGGCGCAATCGCCATCTGTGACTGCTAACGTATTCAGTCAGTACAGCATCACCGACAGCCTGACGTGGAACCTTGAGGTCGATTATACAGCCAGCTACCGTTTCTCAGATGGTCACGATGTGAAATCGCCGGCCGCGACCCTGGTGCACACGCAGCTGGTATGGCAACAAAACGATCTGGAAACCACGCTGTGGGTTAACAATCTGTTCGACGAGACCTATTACACGCGCGGTTTCGGCGGATTCAGTAACGACCCGCGGGATTATTACGAGTTTGAAGAACCTTATTATCAGTTCGGCAATGGTCGTCAGGTCGGTGTCACGGTTCGATATCAGTTTTAGGAGAATATCTGATGCAAGTCATGGTTGAGTTGTCGCTTTATCCTTTGGTGAACGAGTTTATTCCGCCCATTAAAGCCTTTATTGAACGGCTGAATAGTCATCAGGCACTGACAGTGACAACCTGTTCTACCAGCACGCAGGTAACCGGCGATTACCAGACCGTAATGCAAATCCTGGGAACGGAAATGCAGCGCGTTCATGAGGAAGTGGGCCAGGCAATCTTTGTGGCCAAATTCCTGAATTTTGACGCGATGCAGAGCAGGTAACTCACCATGGAACAGTTGGCTACACAGTTTGTGTCACAATTTCTGCAGACCTCGGTGTTGGAATGGTTGGCAGTAATACTGGCTATAGCGTATGTGTGGCTGGCTGCTCGTCAGAACGTATGGTGCTGGGCTGCTGCATTTACCAGCACCGCACTGTATACCTGGATTTTCTGGCAGGTGTCCCTGCCATTCCAATCTGCCTTAAATGTCTTTTATATGGTGATGGCCGTTTACGGCTATTGGCAATGGCATCACAAAGCAACGGATAACAACCAGGTGGTAAGTTGGCCCTTCTGGCTCCACGCGTTGCTGGTAATGGTGCTCGCAGGCGTTGTTGTGCTGTTGGGAAAACTGGCGGCCTCGCAGTTTAATCACGAGCATTTATGGCTGGATGCGGCGGTCAACGTGTTCAGTGTGGTGACTACCTTTATGGTTGCCCATAAAGTGCTGCAGAACTGGGTGTATTGGTTCTTTATTAATTGTGCTGCGGTGTACTTGTACTGGCAGAGCGGACTGGCGTTGTCTGCTTGCCTGTTTGTTGGCTATGTGGGATTCTCTTTGTACGGATATATACAATGGAAAAAAGAATGGGTGAGTCATTCCCCAGTGATGAATTAGTACGGACACTGGTACCCATCTTACCTAACGCATCAGCGTTTGACTGGCAGTTAGTGCGTCAAGGGCCGGCGAACCGGGTATTCAAAGTCTCTGATGGTCATCAGGCCTGGGCCGTCAAAGTACTTGGTCCGGACACCTTCAGCGCCGTTGATTATACAAACGTGTACGGTTTGCAGAAACAGTTGAGCAAGCAGGGCGTTGCTCCGTCTCTCTGCGGTTTTGACAAGCACGCCAGAATTTGGGTGGAAAGCTGGATTGAAACGCCGGAACAAACTCACCTTGATACCAGGTTACTGGCCAACGCGTTATGGCGGGTACATCAGTGTGACGTAAACGCACCGACCTTAGCCCTTGTTCCAGTATGGCAGCATTACCTGGAACAGCTTTCCTCACGGGAAGCCAGGCCATTTGTTGCACAGCGAGACAAGCTGACTCAGTTACTTGCTCGCTACAGTCACTATGACGATTACTGTTTTTGCCATAATGACCTGTCGTTTGCCCATTTGGTGGGTGCGCAGCGAGACCTGATTATTGATTGGGAATACGCGGCAATTGGCAATCGCTATTTCGATTTAGCCGCGTGTGTCGTGATCAATGAAATGGATAGTTTACAGCAACAGGCTTTATGTGAAGCCTATGCGGATGTCTCTGCCATTTCGCTTCATACCGTAAAGCAGCAAACCGACATATTTCTACCCATTGTTCAATTTACCAACGACTTATGGATGGCGGCATTACCATAAGGTTTACCGATATGGTTATTTATTGCCCGGTTGGCTCAATTTTGACGATTTTCCGTTAAAAGTGCTTTACCTTTGATCGGGCATACGTATAATTCACAGCGCGCTAGGGGTGTAGTTCGAATTGGTAGAACAGCG
>NZ_CFIDRX010000276.1:0-3378 GCF_984433645.1 Marisediminitalea sp. | reverse complement strand
TTTGCGCTGGCTGGTTTACGCTGTGGTTTTACGCTGGCAAACGAAGACATTATTCAGGCACTGATGAAGGTCATTGCGCCTTACCCAATCCCTGAGCCAGTCGCACAAATTGTGACCCAGGCACTTAGCGAAGAAAACGTGGGCCGTATGCGCGAACAGGTAAGCTATCTGAACAACGAACGCGACGCCCTTCGCACTGCCCTTGGCGCCCTGCCTGGCGTTACGCTGATGGGTGATGTAAAAGCCAACTATATATTGTTCCGTCACCCGCAAAGCAGCGACATCATGCAATATTTAGTCAGCGAAGGCATGCTCATTCGCGATCAGTCCAAGCAACTGAATTTACAACACTGTTTGCGCGTTACCGTTGGCAACGCCGAACAAAATCAGCGACTACTGTCGCTGCTGAACACCTTTTTTCAACAAACAGGAGCCCAGTCATGAGTCAGCAAGCCATTTTATTTATCGACCGTGACGGCACATTGGTAGAAGAACCGCCTATCGATAAGCAGTTAGACACACTGGAAAAGCTGGTCTTCGAACCCCAGGTGATTCCCGTATTACTTAAGCTGAAAGCGGCAGGCTACAAGCTGGTTATGGTAACCAACCAGGATGGCTTGGGTACCGACAGCTTCCCGACCGCGGATTTTGAAAAGCCACACAATGCCATGATGGCCATCTTCGAAAGTCAGGGTGTGACCTTTGACGACGTGCTGATTTGCCCTCACTTCGACGCCGACAATTGCACCTGCCGCAAGCCTAAACTGGGCATGGTGAAAGACTATCTGCAACAGGGTAAAGTCGATTTCACCCGCTCAGCTGTAATTGGCGATCGTCTGACTGACATCCAGCTAGCTGAGAACATGGGTATTGTAGGTATTCGCTACGACCGCGAAACGCTGAACTGGCCAATGATTGAAAAGCAACTACTGGCCTCTGCCCGCATTGCCGAAGTCACCCGCACCACGTCTGAAACCGACATCCATGTGCGTGTAGATTTAGACTCAGCAGCTAAATCCAGTATTCACACCGGCATTGGCTTTTTCGACCACATGCTCGACCAGATTGCCACTCATGGCGGCTTCGAACTGCAGGTAAAAGTAGATGGCGATTTACACATCGACGATCACCACAGTGTTGAAGACACCGCACTGGCATTAGGCGAAGCACTGAAAAAAGCCCTTGGCAATAAACGTGGTATTGGGCGCTTTGGTTTCGCGCTGCCCATGGACGAGTGCCGGGCAGAATGCATTATGGACATTTCCAACCGCCCTTACCTTAAGTTCGAGGCTGATTTCAGCCGTGACCAGGTTGGTGAAATGGCCACTGAAATGGTAGAGCACTTCTTCTATTCGCTGTCGCAAAGCATGGGGCTTTCCTTGCATTTGTCGACCACTGAGGGCAATGCTCACCATCAGGTAGAAAGCTTATTCAAAGTGTTTGGCCGCGCATTGCGCCAGGCAATTACGCGCCAGGGTGACGCCCTGCCAAGCAGTAAAGGAGCCCTGTAATGTCACAACAAACCATTGTGATCGTAAACACCGGCTGTGCGAACATTTCATCGGTAAAGTTTGCGCTGGAACGCTTGGGTGTGGCGGTTACCGTGTCTGACGACCCGGCTGTCATTAAAGCGGCCGACAAAGTGTTTCTGCCTGGCGTAGGCAGCGCTGGCGCAGCCATGAAAAGCATTACCGGAAAAGACCTTATTCCAACGCTGCAGCAACTCACGCAACCAGTACTGGGGGTTTGTCTTGGTATGCAATTAATGGTTCAGCAGTCTGATGAAGCCACCAGCGGCACCATTGATTGCCTGAAGCTGATGCCGGGCGAAGTGACCCGCCTGAAAGCTGGCGACTTACGCCTGCCTCACATGGGCTGGAACACAATTACGCCGAAGGCTGATTCACCGCTATTTGCCGGTATTGGTGCAGGCACCTATTTCTACTTCGTGCACAGCTTTGCTGTACCCGTGTATGAGCATACGCTGGCATCGTGTGAGTACGGCCAGCCCTTCTCGGCGGCGATTCAGCACAATAATTTCTTCGGTGTGC
The DNA here is from genome assembly GCF_984433645.1 of Marisediminitalea sp. Classification (NCBI taxonomy): domain Bacteria; kingdom Pseudomonadati; phylum Pseudomonadota; class Gammaproteobacteria; order Alteromonadales; family Alteromonadaceae; genus Marisediminitalea; species Marisediminitalea sp. The sequence continues at coordinate 1,327 of NZ_CFIDRX010000276.1, read as the reverse complement.
AATTCCACCCTGAGCGCTCTGGTGAAGCCGGTGCACAACTGTTAACTAACTTTGTGAACATGTAATGATTATTCCAGCAATTGATTTAATAGACGGCGCAGTCGTTCGCCTTTATCAGGGCGACTACAACCAGAAAACTCAGTACACCTTAGCGCCGGTTGATGTAGTGCATAGCTATGCCGACCAGGGTGCAGAATGGTTGCACATTGTGGACCTGACCGGTGCTAAAGACACCAGCAAGCGTCAGCTTACCCTGATCAAACAAATGGTCGACACCAAGCGAATGAAGTTTCAGGCTGGTGGCGGTATTCGCAGTGAGCAGGAAGTCGCTCAGCTGTTAGAGTCCGGCGTAAGCCGCGTGGTCGTTGGTTCATTGGCGGTAAAGGAAACGGCACTGGTAAAGAGTTGGGTTGAGAAATACGGTCCTGAACACATTGTACTGGCCCTTGATATCAACATTGACGAACAAGGTAACAAGTTTATTGCCACCCACGGCTGGCAGGAAAACTCGGGAGTGTCACTGGAACAAATCCTGGGTGAGTTTGCTGAAGTCGGCGCAAAACATGTTCTGTGCACCGATATCAGCCGTGACGGTACCTTGCAGGGCTCTAACGTGGCGCTGTACACCGAAGTGTGCAAACAGTTTCCGGCAGTAAGCTGGCAGGCCTCCGGCGGCATTGGTTCGCTGGACGACATTCGTGCCTTACGCCCTACTGGCGTCGGCGGCGTGATTTTAGGCCGGGCGTTACTGGAAGGTAAATTCAACGTTGAGGAGGCTATCGCATGCTGGCAAAACGGATAATTCCTTGTTTGGATGTACGCGATGGCAAAGTGGTTAAGGGCGTACAATTTCGCAACCACGAAATCATTGGTGACATCGTACCGCTGGCGGAACAATACGCGAAAGCCGGTGCAGACGAGCTGGTGTTTTACGATATTACCGCCAGCTCAGACCAGCGTGTGGTAGACAAAAGCTGGGTAAGTCGCATTGCGCAGGTCATTGATATTCCGTTCTGCGTGGCCGGTGGTATCAAGTCAGTTGAAGATGCGGGCCGCATCCTTGAAATGGGTGCCGACAAGATTTCCATTAACTCACCAGCGCTGACTAACCCGGACCTGATCAACGAGCTACACGATGTGTACGGGCAGCAGTGCGTAGTTATTGGTATCGACAGCTTTTACAACAAAGACAACAACCAGTACGAAGTGTACAAGTTTACCGGCGACGAGAGTCGCACTCAGCAAACCGCCTGGCAAACACTGGACTGGATTAAAGAAGTGCAGCAACGTGGTGCCGGTGAGATCGTACTGAACTGTATGAACCAGG
>NZ_CFIDRX010000275.1:0-3422 GCF_984433645.1 Marisediminitalea sp. | reverse complement strand
CTTAAATATGGCGGAGAGTGAGGGATTCGAACCCCCGGAAGGTTTGACCCTTCGCTTGATTTCAAGTCAAGTGCATTCAACCGGACTCTGCCAACTCTCCTGAGTTGCTGCGTATCTTAATGATATTTTTGGTGCTGTAAAGGGAAACTTTAACAAACTGAATCGTTTGGTTATAAAACCGTCATAATTAATCGATTTAGGTATTAACGGGTTAAAACGAATCCAGTTACAAAACACACCCGCGTTTTTATTTAGCTTTATTTGTTTGGGCTTGGCGAATATAGATGTGTCTGAGCCAGTAATTGAATCAGAGTTTACTCGCAGGCAATAAAAAACCCGCAACAATGTGCGGGTTTCTTAAATATGGCGGAGAGTGAGGGATTCGAACCCCCGGAAGGTTTGACCCTTCGCTTGATTTCAAGTCAAGTGCATTCAACCGGACTCTGCCAACTCTCCGTGAAGTGATGCGAATCTTAATGATATTTTTGGACCTGTAAAGTGTTATTTTGCATTTCGCCCACTGTTTGCCTGAGATTTATGCAAATCTACACATTAATTTACGATCATAGCTAAAAAGTAAACAATTCATTACTTTGATAGTCATTAGCTATTGAAATTCGGAACTAAAACCCATACAAATGCACTAAACTATAGCGTAATATGGTTTGCAACTTAGTTAGGTCTATCCTATTGGAGGAAACAATGGATAATCGTTCGGTGTATACCAGTACATCCAGTCAGTCGGTTCTGGAAACCAACAAAGTACTTCGTAATACTTACATGCTGCTCGGCATGACGCTCTTGTTCAGCGCAGTGTGTGCAGCGGTTACTATGGCTATAGGTATTTCACCTATGGTGTCGTTACTGATGACCATCGGTGCATTCATTACTTTATTCGTTGTTCATAAAAAAGCAGATTCCGCTTCAGGCATCTATTGGATTTTCGCTTTCACCGGTCTGATGGGTGGCTCGTTAGGCTACACGCTTAACTTCTATCTAGGCGTTGCGGGACCTGGCCTTATCATGGAAGCTCTGGGTGGCACAGCCCTTATCTTCTTTGCGCTGTCTGCTTATGCCTTAACCACTAAGAAAGACTTCTCCTTCATGGGCGGCTTCTTGAGCATTGGTATCCTGGTTGTTCTGGTTGCGGCAATCGCGAATATTTTCTTCGCAGTACCTGCTGTTCACCTGGCTATTAGCTCAGCAATCGTGTTCCTGATGTCTGGTTTCATTTTGTATGACACCAGCCGTATCATTCACGGTGGTGAAACTAACTACATCCGTGCAACAGTTGGCTTGTACCTGAACATCTACAACATCTTCGTATCACTGCTACACATCCTGGGTGTGTTCGGTGGCGACGATTAATATTCGTTAGTAACAGCTTAACGAGAAAACACCCCGTTAAGGGGTGTTTTTGTTTATTATGACGACAACTTCTGTGCTGATCACCTGTTCACCTGAAGCGCTGAATACCAGCCTGAACGCCCTCGCGTTTTGCGAGGAACTGGCAAAGCAGTCTGCAATAAATCATGTCTTCTTTTATCAGCAAGGCGTATTGCAGGCTAACGGCATGATTGCCCCGGGTACCGGTGATATTCACCTTCCCTCACGATGGGCAGCGTTAGCAAAACAGTATGGCTTTCCGTTGCACGTTTGTGTTGGCGCTGCCACCAAGCGTGGTATTGTCGATGAGACACAGGCAGAAGAATTGGGGCTGGCTCAGTCAACGCTTCATGCTGGTTTTGAACAAGTTGGCTTAGGCGAGTTTTTTACCGCGCTCCACCAATCAGATAAAATGGTACAGTTTTAATGGCAACGCTGGCAGTTATTCTTACGCAGCCCCCTTACGGCAACCTGAGTGCATCTGAAGGTATTGAGTTCGCCCTTGCATCTACAAACTATGGTCACGAATGCAGTGTTTTCTTTGTGGGTACGGGTGTGCTGCAATTGATGTCGAATCAACAGCCGTCCGAGCAAAAGAACCACGCGAAACAATTAAAAGTGATGCCCTTGTATGACATCGACCATTGTTATGCCTGCGCGGTGTCATTGCTTAAACATAATGTATCGGTGGATTCAGCCCCTGTTGATATTCAACCTTTAACGCCTGAAGAGTTGAGTAGCACACTGGCTACCTTTGATCACACGGTGACCTTCTGATGTTATTGCTATTAGATCAACATATCGACCTGGACGAACTGTCAGGCCTACTCGATGACCAATCAGACACAACGACCTTGGTGTGTTGTTCTGATGGCGTGTATCTGGCGCATCATATCGCCCAGCAGTGGCCACACATCACCTGTTTTGCGCTAACCGCTGATTGTGAAAGCCGCGGTGTAGACGCACCGCAAACGCTTAGTCACAGCGAATGGGTCGCGCTTTCATTTCAACACAAACAATGGATCTCTTTGGCACCATGAGTCAGGCTTTTTCTTTCGAATTTAACGGCAACAGCATAACAACCGACAAGCAAGGGTATTTACTGGATTACACCCAGTGGCATCCGGATATGGTACCCGTCTTGGCTGAACAGGAAGGCATTGAGCTGACTGAAGCCCACTGGGAAGTCATTAGGTTTGTCCGTGAATTTTATGAGGAATATGAAACCAGCCCGGCGATCCGCGCTTTGGTCAAGGCCATGGCGGCGAAATTTGGTCCCGAGAAAGGCAACAGCCGCTATTTACAGCGGCTGTTTAAGAAAGGGCCTGCTAAGCAAGCAACTAAGCTGGCTGGACTGCCAAAACCGGCTAAGTGTTTGTAAGCTGAGTCATCAGCCTACAAACAACTGACTGGCCTCAAGAAATAACTCAGGCCGTGATTTCGGTTACGCCACCCATGTAGCTCACCAGCGCTTCTGGAATTTTCACAGAGCCATCAGCCTGTTGATAGTTCTCCAGAATCGCTACCAGCGTGCGCCCCACAGCCAAACCAGAACCATTCAGCGTATGCAGTAGCTCTGGCTTGTTGGTTTCAGGATTGCGGTAACGTGCCTGCATACGGCGCGCCTGGAAGTCCAGCATGTTTGAACATGATGAAATTTCACGGTACGTGTTTTGAGCAGGTAACCACACTTCCAAATCGTAGGTTTTACAAGAGCCGAAGCCCATATCACCGGTGCACAACAATACCTTGCGGTACGCCAGCCCCAGTTTTTGTAAAATCACTTCAGCGTGGCCCGTGAGCTCTTCCAATGCGTCGAAGCTGTCTTCAGGCTTCACCAATTGCACCATTTCTACTTTGTCGAACTGGTGTTGGCGAATCAGACCTCGTGTATCACGACCGTAGCTTCCTGCTTCACTTCGGAAACACGGTGTGTGTGCGGTCATTTTAATTGGCAGCTCTTTAGCAGCAAAAATCTCGTCACGCGCCAGGTTGGTAAGCGGTACTTCCGCCGTTGGAATTAACGACAACCCCTG
>NZ_CFIDRX010000274.1:0-3535 GCF_984433645.1 Marisediminitalea sp. | reverse complement strand
GTCCTGGTACGTTACCAACAGTGACGATTTCTGGCTTTCGTATTGTTCACTCAGTTGCGCAATTAACGCTGCGCTGTCGAGTCCAGGCTCTACCGGACCTGATAAACTTGAAATACTGATCCACACAGCTACGGCCGGCACTAAGATACTTGCCGCTACTGCGCCGTATACCCAGGACTTAGGCTTAGCCTTGTCCGTGGCTGAAGGCTGCTGAGTAATCGCCAGTTCAATGCCCTGCCACAAATCGCGACCAGGCTGTACGTCTTGGGGGAGCGACGCTAGCTGTTGCTGTAAGCTGTCTTGTGATTTATTGGTCGTCATCACCTAACCACTCCTGTAATAACTGTCTTGCCCGATGAAACTGCGCTTTACTGGTACCTGATGCCATATTCAGCATGTCGGCAATGTCCTCGTGCCGGTACCCCTCTATGGCATGTAATACAAACACCTGCCGGGCCCGCTCGGGCAATTTCAAAATACATTTGTCGAGTTGCGATAAGTCTAACGACTCACTCGCGGTAATTTGTTGCTCATTCGCACTGTCGAGCCCGAACATACGCTGAAACCAGCCTCGCTGTTTGCGCATATACGATATCGTTACGTTGGCTGTTACGCTGTGCAGCCAGGTTGAGAACTGACTTTTCTGCGAAAAGTTAGCCAGCTTCTGCCACACCTGAACAAACACTTCCTGGGTAGCATCTTCAGCGAGTGCCGCATCACCGGTCAGTCGTAAACTCAGCGCGTATACTTGCCCCACATACTTTTGATAAAGCTGCTGGTAAGCTTGCACATCACCTTGCATCGCTGCCTGCAAGTGCTGCTGTAATTGTTGTTGCGCAAATGCGTCGGTAGCATCCACTACATTTCCCTGGCCGACTGTCATGTCATTGGGCTCTCTTTCGTTATTTTCTTGTTGTTACAGGGCATTAGTCGCAACGTTTTTAGCGAAGGTTTAAAACGCATTTCATTTTTTTTCATAAAAAAGTCCGCTACCATAATAACCGTTAATCTATAAAAAAGGATGCTGCTGTGATTGTTTCTGCGTTGTATGCGGGGCAACCTGCTCCACTTGGCCCCCGAAAGGCACTATCGGCGATTTGCAAACAGCCGGTGGACAAACTCACTGTGCATGTTGATCGCACCGACGAAGACCAACAAGCCAATTTGCGTTTACATGGCGGCCCTGAAAAAGTTCTGCATCAGTTTAGTGTGGCAAGCTATGACACCATTAAAGCTCAGTACCCTGAACTGGCCGACAAGCTGCTGCCCGGCAGTATTGGTGAAAATATCTCAGTAGACGGCATGACTGACGAAAATGTGTTTATTGGTGATGTGTACGCCTTTGGCAATGTCATTGTTGAGGTAGGCGCGCCTCGAGCGCCATGCAACAAAATTAATCATCGCTTTGAAACACCCAATCTGGACCGTTTTACGGGAAATCAGGGCGTAACAGGCTGGTACTACCGCGTAAAACAGACCGGCGTGATTAATGTGGGTGATGCAGTATCGTTACTGGAACGGGCTGACAATACCGTTAGCGTTGGTGAACTGATGCGTACTGTTTATAACCCTGAGTATTTTAGTCACGCCGCAAAGCTTGTCGACATACCGGTATTAGATGACGAATGGCGGGGTAAATGTGAAAAGGCTGCCGCAAAAGCCGCTAAATAAACATCCTTCCGGTAAGGTGCCCGTGTTTTGCTACGGCACCTTGCTGTTACCCGCATTACAGAAAACGTTATTTGGCCAGCATATTCATCCCCGCCCCGCTACACTGGTCGGCTGGCAACGTCTGCTCAGCCCTGACGGCTATTGGTTTATCACCCCACACTCCAATGCGAGGGTTAAAGGCAGCATTCTCTGGCTTACTGCGTCACAACTAGGCATTTGTGATGACTGGGAGGACGTGCCGTACTACCAAAGGGAGTGTGTTCGGGTAAAACGAGGTTATACCCGAATAACGGTGTTTGCGTACACCCGACGAGGCGCAAAAGGTAAACGTCTCACAACATCCGCTTTAACCCGCCATTCGCTCCCCCGAGTACTAAACATTGCCGATAGAGCCCTTAAGACGAATTCGAATCCCCTTGCCATGAGTCCGGGCCCGGTCACTATTTAACGTTGCAAATCGCTTCACGCACGCGCTTTTATTGTCTATTATTTGAACAATTATTACACAGGACAATACAGCATGGACGTAAAAACAATGATTGATGCCATCCTCGCCAAAGAAGGTGGCTATGTGAATCACCCGGCGGACAGGGGTGGCCCTACCAACTTTGGGATCACACAAAAAACCTTGTCTCGCTATCTGGAAGTCGTCGTGACCGCGGATATGGTAAAAGCCATGGATATCGAAACCGCCCGTGATATCTACGAGCTGAACTACTACCGAAAGCCCCGTATCGACAAGCTCCCCGACGCCTTACAACCCTTCTTATTTGATTCCGCGGTCAACCACGGCCCACGGCGCGCCATAAAGTTTCTGCAGGAAGTGTGTAACGATGCCGGCTGTGGGCCGTTATCGGTAGATGGCTTAATGGGCCCTAAAACCAAGGCGCAGGCATTTGCCTGCCTTGAAGCGCTGGATGAATGGATGCTGGTTGCACTGGTAGAAGAACGTCAGATGTTCTATGTAGAAATTGTTACCAACGACGACACACAACTGGCATTTCTGAAGGGTTGGCTGGCCCGGGCAAGAAGTTTCCTGCCTTATCAGGCCATCGCATAAGGAGGCGAACATGAGCAAATTATTGGAAAACCCGGTGTCAGCTATTGCCACATCGGTGTCAAAAGGCGTCGAAACCGTTGCAGGTGTATTTACCACGAATAAGGAAAAGGACGCTCAGCGTTCGGCCGACGAACAAATGGCGTTGTTACGCGCGTATCAGGCTGAGTTTAATAAACTGGAAAATCGCAATTGGGTCGATTCACTGGCAGACGGATTTAATCGACTCATACGTCCTATGATCGTGTCGCTGATCCTGTTTATTTTTGTGGTTGCCTATATTTCACCTTCTCACCTGGCTGAAATAACCCTCGCCATCAGTGCCATACCCGACGGCTACTGGACCTTACTCAGTGTCATTATTGCTTTTTATTTTGGTGGCAGAATGCAGTTAAAAAGTCAGCAGTTCCGGTTTAGCGAAACTCAGGCGCAAGCCGTCAAAGCGCTGATTGAAACCAAAGCTGAATTCAGAAAGCTGGAAATTGACAACGATGAACCTGACCGGTTAATCGGCGACAGTGCGGCAAAGGATAGTGACTTTGACAAGAGTCGCGCAGCACAAATTAACACAGTAGTTGAGACCGCGCTGCAGCATGCGGTTACCGACCCTGGCGACGACACGCAAAAAGCCGCCAACAAAGAAGCGCTTAGCAAAAAGGTTTCTGAAATGCTAAACGAAACACCGGAAACCTTAACAGCACGCCGAAAGTTCGGTCCTCGAAAACTAGGCCGGCGCTAGGTTTACATTGCTTTGTACTAATAACCCTGTGCTTGGCACTGCAGACATAAAAAAACCGCGCCTGAGCG
>NZ_CFIDRX010000273.1:0-3553 GCF_984433645.1 Marisediminitalea sp. | reverse complement strand
AACACATGTGACTTCGAAAAGCCGATTACGATTTCAGGCCGGTGTGCTGATAGACATACACGCCGGCATCTGTAACCTGGCGTGTTAAGCGTCCTGCGTACATCAGGTAGTTAAGGTGAGATAAACACTCAGCGACCGCGAAGAACATATGCCGGCCACTGAGATCCCTTTTGTACATGACGGGCAAACATGCAACCAATGTTTGTGGCTCTTCACAAAACGACACCAACGCAGCTAACTGGGCTTCATGATGCTCCCTTAGCTGCTGCGCTCTGAATGAAACCCCGGTGTAAGGCACGTTGTGTGATGGCAACACCAGTACATCTGAAGGTAAATCCCCTAGAGCAGCTAAACTTTCAAAATAGTGTGTCAGGGGATTAGCTTCCGGCTCCTGACTATACACACCAATATTCGGCGAGATCTGTGGCAGGATCTGATCGCCGCCAATCAACAGCTTGTCAGTAGCATTGTATAAGCACACATGCTCTGGCGAATGCCCGGCAAAGGTCATGACCTGCCAGCTTCGCCCGGCGATATTTAAGGTTTGTCCTTGAGTCAAGCGATGGAAAGCCAACGGTAGCGGTTCCACACCTTCGGTATAGGTGTCTCGCGGTCGCACGTGTTGCTCGATAATGCTCTGATCGACGCCCGCTCGCTGAAAATACCGTTTGTCGGTAGACAGATCAGCACCGGGATTCGGTCCAAAGATACTGCGTGCGGCGAAATATTCCAACGCGCTCATATACAACGGGACGTTAAATTCTCGACACAGCCAGCCCGCTAAACCACTGTGATCAGGGTGCATATGGGTTACGATCACACCTTTCAGTGGCTGCTTAAACTGCTCAAAACAGGTCTGCCAAATCGCCTTGCTTTTTCGACTGCTTAACCCAGTATCAATAATAAAGATCCCGTCACTGTCCTGAAGCACATACAGATTAATATGATCAAGCTCAAACGGCAGTGGCATACGTATCCACCATACACCGTCACACAGTGGGGTACACACGCCTGACGCTGGTGTGGTTTGCGAAGTTAACCTTATCATCGACATTACCGTGTTACACTATTGAGCAGGCAGTATAGCACTGAGTCTCCCCCTGATAGGCGCAACAACTATTTTTTTGGCTAATGATTATCGCTAACATTTTCGTATATCTCTGCAATCAAGTATTCCTCACAAGGGCTGTACAATGACGCGTTCGCTTGTCGGTGGCCAGGGTATGATCCTGACCGCGAGAACCGTTTTTCGCGGTAATGAAGAGCTTATCGAATTATGGCTGGCGACAGAACAGGGCCCGGTAAAGATGCTCAGTCCCACTGAATCATCGGTATGCTTCATAAAACAGACAGACAGTGACGCGCTATCCAATTGTGCGGCACGGTTGGGGTTACCGGTAACAATAACGCCAGTCGACCTGTATACCTTTGGTCACGAGCCAGTCGCAAGCGTAAAACTCCCTCAAAGCAGGCAGCTAACTCAATTGCGCAAAGCTGCCACAGAATATGGAGTATGCCTCTTTGAAGCTGATATAAAAACGCCGGATCGCTACTTAATGGAACGCTTTGTCACATTGGGAGTGCAATACCAAGGTGTGCCTCAGCGTAACAGCAGCACGGTTACGCAAGCCAGAATCAAGCCTGCACAATACCGCTGCCACTTAACCGTGTTCTCTGTAGATATTGAGTGTAATGAGCATGGTGAACTCTTTTCTATTGGCATCGCATCAACCATGTGCAATCTGGTATTGATCATTGGTGATGCAGGCAATCAGTTTGAATCAACGGAGAGTAATCCGTTTGAGTATGTGTGGTGCGAAAACGAAAAGGCATTGCTCGATGCATTTATTCACTCAGTACAGCATTACGACCCTGATATATTTATTGGTTGGAACGTCAAGCAATTCGATTTTCCCGTACTCCACGCTGCAGCAAAACGCCACGGAACATCTTTAGTTATAGGTCGTGAGCAAACAGCGTTAGACATTCGCACGTTTGAAGACGGTCGTGCCTATGTCGATATCCCCGGACGAGTCATCATTGACGGTATTGAAGGTTTGAAAACCATGACCTATCAATTCGACAATTTCACGCTGGATAATGTCGCCACTCAATTGCTAGGTAAGCAAAAGCTCATAACCGACACCGATAAGCTGGGCACCATCAAGCGGCTTTTTCATGAAGACAAACCTCGCCTTGCCCAATACAATTTTGAGGACTGTAAACTGGTAACCGAAATTGCTGACAAGGTAAATCTCATTGATTTTTTAATCCTTCGAAGCGAGCTAACCGGTATGCGCATTGGGCGACCTGGAGGCTCAGTAGCCTCATTTATCAATCTGTACTTACCCAAACTGCACCGCGCCGGATATGTTTCGCCCAACAGGCCGGAAAACGGCGGACTGGCAAGCCCAGGCGGTTATGTCATGAGTTCCAAGCCCGGCCTTTATAAACATGTATTGGTGCTGGATTTTAAAAGCCTTTACCCTTCAATTATCCGCACCTTCAAAATAGACCCCTTAGGACTGGTAGAAGGCCTCAAGCATCCCGATGACGCCATTCCGGGATTTAAAGGCGCCGTGTTCCATCGCGAGAATCACTTTCTGCCTGATATCATAAGCAGCTTGTGGAAACAGCGTGATGAAGCCAAACAACAAAAAGACGCCGCCCGCTCACAAGCCATTAAAATCTTAATGAATTCATTCTACGGGGTGTTGGGTAGCGGCGGTTGCCCCTTTTATGACCCACGGCTTGCCAGCTCTATTACCTTAAGGGGGCACGCTATCATGCAAACCACAGCACAATGGATACGCGAGTATGGCTATGATGTTATTTACGGCGATACCGACTCCACATTCGTGCACCTGGCGAACTGCAACAGTGATAGCGATGCTGTCGCCATCGGAAAACAATTACAACACGATATCAATTTGCGTTGGCACCAAAAAATAGAACAAGAATTTGAGCTTGAGTGTGCGCTGGAAATTGAATTCGAGACGCATTTTGAAACCTTCTTTATGCCCACTATTCGCGGTTCAGAAGCTGGAAGTAAAAAACGCTACGCAGGCGTTATCCGCAAGGGTGACGAGGCTAAACTTGTCTTTAAGGGGCTCGAGAGCGTTCGCTCAGACTGGACATTGTTAGCTAAAATGTTTCAGGAAACCTTGTATCAATTGGTCTTCACTGAACAACCAGTCGCTGACTACATTAGTGAAACGGTAAACAATATCCGTGAGGGTAAACTTGACGCACAACTGGTATACACCAAACAGTTGAGGAAGCCCCTTGCAGAGTACACTAAATCAGTGCCGCCTCACGTAAAAGCGGCTAAACAAGCTGATGAACAAAACCAGTCATTGGGCAAACAGTTACAGTACCAAAAACGCACTGCCGTGCGATACGTTATGACTACAGGTGGGCCACAAGTACCTGAATATCAAACCCACCCACTGGACTATGATCACTATATAGAAAAGCAAATTAGGCCGATTGCGGACAGTATATTACCAACTATAGGCGAGAGCTTCGACGCCATGGCCTCTCAGCAAATTGG
>NZ_CFIDRX010000272.1:0-3579 GCF_984433645.1 Marisediminitalea sp. | reverse complement strand
CAGGAACCCGCACCGGCAGGTTTAGCGCCAGGCACGGTTTATCAGATTGATGACCTGGCTTTTGCGGCCCGTCTTGCATTGTTTTTATGGAGTAGCCTTCCTGACCAGACCCTGACTGATTTAGCGCAGCGAGGGACATTGCGCGAACCCGCAGTACTTCGCCAGCAGATACAACGCATGCTGCGTTCAGACAAAGCCCAGGCACTGGTCGATAATTTTGCAGGCCAGTGGCTGTACTTGCGCAACTTGCCCTACCATGCGCCAGATGTGTTTGAATTTCCTCAATTCACCGTACCGCTGCGCCAGTCAATCGAAGGCGAAACCCGGTTATTCTTTACGCGTATTTTAAAGGACAATCGGTCAATCTTTGACTTTCTCAACGCCGAATACAGCTACCTCAACGAACAGCTAGCGGCCCACTATGGATTACCCGGCGTAAAAGGTCAGGCGCTCAGGCGGGTAGATCTGGATGCGCAATCAGGCCGTGGCGGCTTGTTGGGTCAGGCCAGTATTTTGACCTTAACCTCGAACCCCAATCACACCTCGCCAGTTAAACGCGGCAAGTGGATACTGGACAACCTGTTGGCAGCCAGTCCTCCGCCTCCCCCGCCTGATGTGCCAGCACTGGTTGCTGAACATGACGGTGTTGCGCTGACCGCCAGAGAACAGTTAAAGCGCCACCGTGAAGACCCCGTCTGCGCAGCATGTCACAAACGGATGGATCCGCTAGGCCTCGCCCTCGAGCAATATGACGCGGTTGGTGCGTTCAGAACAGAATACGCCAATCAGCCCATTGACGTGTCTGCACAAATGCCAGACGGCACTCAATTTGAGGGATTGCCGGGCCTGCATGACATTTTGTGGGAGCGGCGTGAACGTTTCGCAATTGCCTTTTCCGAACGCCTTCTTACCTATGCACTGGGCCGAGGCCTGGAAGCGTATGATCAGCCCACTATCAGGCAAATTGTTAAACAAGCCGGAAAAGATGGGTACCAAATACACAGCATTATTGAAGCCGTAGCAACCAGCATTCCTTTTAACGCAAAACACGTCCCGGAGACGACAAATGAAAAGCAACAGATCGTGCAAATTCACTGATCAAGGTGTCACTCGTCGTGCATTTCTTAAAGGGCTTGGCGTGTCGGTTACGTTACCGGTTATGGAATCGCTTGTTTCCAAAGCCCAGGCGAAGACGCTGGAGAACCGCCCCAAGCGGCTGACCGTATTTTATTCCCCGAATGGCGTGAGGATGCAGCGTTATACCCCGGCTGAAACAGGCGTAAATTACACAATGACGCCCGTGCTTCAACCCTTGTCTGGCGTACGCGATAAATTCACTGTGATTTCAGGGCTGGCGCACTATCAGGCCAGTGCTTTTGGCGATCCGCCCGCGGGTCACGGACGCAGCTGCCCCGCCTTTTTAACAGGGGCACATGCCAAAGCCACCGAAGGCTCTGACATTTACTGTGGCATATCAGCAGACCAGGTTGCCGCGCAGTTCTTCGCGAAAGATACGCAACTGGCTTCCCTGGAGCTGGGTATTGAGCCCCCCAGTTTGTTGGGCAGTTGCGATATTAATTACAGCTGCACTTATACCAATACCATTTCCTGGAAGAGCCCTACACAGGCGTTACCCGCCATGGTTGCACCCAGTGATGTGTTTGAACACCTGTTTGGCGATGGGAATACCATTGATGAGGCAACCCGCCAAATGCGTCTGGCTCACAAGGGCAGCATCCTGGATTTCATTCATGACGAAGCGAAACGCCTGAATCGCAATCTGGGCAGTCACGACCGTCATAAGCTAGACCAGTATCTGGAATCCATTCGCGATGTAGAACGTCGTATCAGCAAAGCCCGGCAAACCACCATTGAGATGAACCTTGCTGATCTCTCCGTGCCCGCCAATATTCCGCACGATTACGAAGAGCACGTAAAAATCATGCTGGACCTGCAAATGCTCGCCCTGCAGACCGACATGACCCGCGTCAGCACTTTTATGCTCGGCCGCGAATTGAGTAATCACGCCTACACCAACTTGGGCATTCCCGACGGTCATCATGCGTTGAGTCATCATGCGAATGACCCGGATAAAATCGACAAGTTGGTAAAAATCAATGCCTACCACATGCAACTATTCGCCGACTATCTGGAAAAAATGGCCAGCATTCCCGATGGCGAGTCCAATTTGCTGGACAACACCTTTGTGATCCGAGGGGCCTGTATTGGCGAATCTAACGACCATGACCATATGGACTTGCCCATTCTGCTTGCCGGTGGCGGGCTGCCCGGCAATCGTCATATCGCCGCCGAAAAACACACGCCAATGTGTAATTTATTGCTATCGGTATTACAAAACATGGGCGTGCCCATTGAACAATTTGGCGACAGCAACGGCCCGCTAGCCGGCTTAACGGCATAAGGAAACCATAAAATGAAATTCAAAACGGGTATTCTGCTAATCATTACAGGTCTAAGCGGGTGTCAGCTCGAACCGGATTACGCGCATGTTGATTCAACCTCGTTAACCGAGACTAACCAGCAGCGGTTACTTGAAACCAAAAAAGCCATACTAAGCCTGGATAGCAACAAAGTTCGTACGCTGCTCACTGAAATAGATGTTAATGCAGCGCTACCTGATGACTCCCGTTTGCTGGCCTGGGCAATAGAAACACAAACGCCAGCGCTGGTAGATTTGTTACTGGAGAACGGTGCCAAAGTAAACGTAGCCGGCGGTAACCGCTTCAGCCCGCTGATTCAGGCATGTCGATACGGCAATAGCGCCATTATTAACGCCTTATTGAAGCAAGGCGCAAACATACACAGCGCGATTGAAGATGGGACCAGTGCCTTTCATTTATGTGCGGCGTCGGCGTCAGGCGATACGCTTGCAATAATGATCAAGGCAGGCGCAGAGATTAATGGAGCTAACACTTACGGTCAGACACCGCTTATGTTCGCGGCCAATGCCGGTAACGTGAATAATCTTACCCTACTGCTAGACAGTGGTGCAGACATTAATCAACAAACGCATGAAGGCTACAGCGCATTGTTTTTCGCAATTAAGAGTCAGCATCTCGATGCTGCTAGGGCAGCTATAGCTCGCGGCGCTGATGTACTTCACAGCGCTCAGGATGGCGCAACAGCATCGCAATTAGCGGTGTATACCAGTAACTTTGAATTTTTAACCTGGTTCGCTAAAACCATGCCTTCTTTGCTCGCCAAAGAAGCAATTAACACACAACTGACAGCCTATGATCGCGACGGATACCAATTACTGCATCAGGCAGTAAAGGCCAATAAACCAGAGTTAGTCAGTGCTTTACTCGCGTTGGGTGCCGATCCCACAGCAATGAGTGAACCCTCTCGTTTGAAATGGCGATATGAAGCCAACTTTAAAACGCAGAGCTATCTGCCACCACAGCTTACCCCTTTCGAAATAGCAGAGAAAAATAAGCTCGAACACATTGCTGCCCTTTTGAGGAATAGCCGTGGCGTAATCTGACAGAATATATAAGAAGGTATAAAATGGTGCGTCTACCCTGATTCGAACAGGGGACCTCTACCATGTCAAGGTAG
>NZ_CFIDRX010000271.1:0-3588 GCF_984433645.1 Marisediminitalea sp. | reverse complement strand
GCTGCCTGACAGCCACCCGCTGGAATTACTGGCAGCTTGTTTCCCTGGTGGTTCCATCACCGGCGCGCCTAAAATACGCGCAATGGAAGTCATTGAAGAGCTTGAGCCCAGTCGCCGGGCAATTTATTGCGGGAGTGTTTTCTATCTGGGCATTCGCCGCGATCTCGATTCCAGTATTTGTATACGTACTGTACTGGCGGAAAACAACACCTTGTATTGTTGGGCCGGTGGCGGCATTGTATTAGACTCACATCCCGAAGAAGAGTTTGACGAGACCCTGGCGAAAGTCGCTAAAATCTTGCCGGTACTGGAGTCCACCTTTGCAGAAAGCTGAGTTTTTAACCCGTTTTCACAGTGCTCCGCCGCTGCAACCCGTTCCCGATCATCCTTTGCGAAAGTCCGGGCGCTCAGCGGCTGTGTTAATACCGGTTGTTACTCATGACAATGCCCTTTCCGTTTTATTTACCGAGCGGGCAAAACATTTAAAGCACCATCCCGGCCAGGTGAGTTTTCCTGGTGGGAAATACGAGCCCGGCGATCCCGATCTTGCGTTTACGGCAAAACGCGAGGCCTGGGAAGAAATAGCGCTACCCGACTCACACATCTCCATTGTTGGTCAATTACCGCCCTATCGCACCATTTCTGGCTTTGCGATGACGGCCTTTGTGGCCATTGTAGAGCCAGGGTTCGACTTAATTCCAGACGGCAATGAAGTAAGTGATACATTCGAAGTACCGCTGTCATTCTTAATTGACCCGAGAAATTACCAAACCGAGTATATTACCCGCGCGGGACACACTTACCCCGTCTACTTCATTCCTTGGCAAAACAAGATGATTTGGGGGGCTACCGCGGCCCTGATGAACAGTCTGGCGTCAATTTTTACTGACAACGCCTAGCCACTGCCGCTAATGGCAAATCATTTCGATTAATTTTTCTCATGCTACCATTAGCATATCTGAGTTGCTGAGACTGCGTGCTCGCGTCAAACTAACGATATATTAACAATAACAAAGCGTACCCTATGATTAGTGTATTTGATATGTTCAGTGTGGGCATTGGCCCATCCAGTTCTCATACCGTCGGTCCTATGAATGCGGCCGCGGATTTTGCTGCGTTTCTGACAGAAAACCAGCTTATTCACCGAGTCACAGAAGTCAAAACAGAACTGTTTGGCTCACTTGGTCAAACCGGTAAAGGCCACGGCAGCGGCAAAGCCGTCATTTTAGGCCTGTTGGGCGAGCGCCCGGATACCGTCAATGTGGATACGGTAGACAACGTACTGGCAGATATCGACCGCTCACAAACATTGAATTTAAATGGACAGCAGGTGATCCACTTTCCGCGCAGCAACGCGATTGTATTTCACCGCAGAAAGAGCCTGCCACGTCATGCCAACGCCATGACATTCCATGCCTTTGAAGGTGAAACGCTGCTGTTAGCTCAAACCTATTACTCTATTGGCGGCGGCTTTATTGTGCGCGATGACCAATGGGATCAGGCTAAGCAAGAAGCCCACGAATTGGTTGCGCAGGTCCCCTATCCGTTCCGTACCGCGCAGGAACTGCTGGGTTTATGCAAAGAGCACGGTTTGAGTATCAGTGCGTTAATGTTAAAGAACGAAAAAGCGCTGCACCCGGATGCAGACATTAAAACCCGTCTCCAGCAGCTGTGGATGACCATGGATGCCTGCATTAACCGAGGCATGGATGCAGAAGGTATCTTGCCCGGAGGATTAAAAGTGGTTCGCAGAGCGCCGTCATTACATCGTAGACTGACCACTGAATTTTCTAATGACCCGATGCAGACACTGGATTGGATAAACATGTTTGCACTGGCGGTGAATGAAGAAAACGCAGCCGGTGGCCGCGTGGTCACCGCGCCTACAAACGGCGCAGCTGGGATCATTCCTGCTGTTTTGAAATACGTCGATAAATTTATCCGACCGGTAGACAAGGAAATTGCCAGCAGATTCCTGTTAACGGCCGGTGCCATTGGTATTCTCTATAAAGAAAACGCATCGATTTCAGGTGCCGAAGTAGGTTGTCAGGGTGAAGTTGGTGTGGCCTGTTCCATGGCAGCCGGGGCATTAACTGAAGTGCTGGGTGGCAGCATCCAGGCAGTCGAAAATGCCGCTGAAATTGGCATGGAGCACAACCTGGGCTTAACGTGCGACCCTGTAGGTGGTCTGGTTCAGGTGCCCTGCATAGAGCGCAACGCCATGGGAGCGATCAAAGCCATTAATGCGTCCCGGTTAGCGCTTCGTGGCAGTGGTGAGCATAAAGTGTCGCTGGATAAGGTTATTAAGACCATGCGTGACACCGGCTCAGACATGAAAACCAAATACAAAGAAACCGCACGTGGCGGTCTGGCGGTCAATATTATTGAATGCTAATTAACACAACAGAAGACAGGCGCTTTGGTTAAGACCGCTGCGCCTGTTGTTGTTTTGATTGGTCGATACCTTTTTGCCAGAGTGCTTTGCGTCTCCAAACATACTGATAAAGCTGCCATAATCCTGGCACAAACAAAAACGGCATGACGAATAAAGCACCTGCATAAATGCCAGCTTCTTCTCCGTTCACCGCCAGTAAATACGTCGAAAACACTAAACTGGCCGTCACTGATAACGCGAGGAGCCAGAAACTCACCAGCCACACCCAGCGATACAGAAAGGCTTTGTTGTAACGGTTGCCGAGAAACGCAATAAATACCAAACCGATTGCCAGAAAACCACCATACCGGCTTGCGATGCCACCCGTTTCTGAAACGAGCTTACTGATCAGTTGTGCAAAGGCGAGCACCAGTAATAACGCGAAATACATCCATTCATAGGGTTTTATATTTGCTTTAGCAAACACATCGTTTCCTTTTGTTTTGTCTATTCACGTGACAAGAGAACGTCACTCTTTGCGTTGTTCTTTGCCACACTTCGGGCAAAACGTATACTGAGCAGTAATGGATGCACCACAATGTGTACAAAATAGTTTCGTGCTGCTCTTTTGGCGTTGTTTACCCATCACAAAACGGTCAAATGGATCTGTTTCCTTGTCTGGCGCGACAATATCCTGCGCTGAAAATCGATTTTCTGATAATGCATTATAAATATGGTAGCAGCCCGCTACGACAGCAGATGCGATAACAAAGTAGGCAACAAGCGTTACACCTATATTGTCGTCACTGGTGCCAGTCAATAAAATCAGTCCGAATAAACTTCCGCCAAAGAGTTCACTCAACCCTCGTCCTAATGAGGGAGCACGCCCTGTCTTTACCGACGCGATATTTCCATAGTCATCAGCCATGGTAACGCGTTGCACTTTTTGCGATTTAGCGCGATCTTTTATCAGCAATGCAATCTGAGCGGCACGTTCAGGATGCGCTTTAGCGTCGAGTTGCTGTTGACAGTCAAGCAGCTCTTCAAGCGTATAAGACGTGTAATCGATATCACTCATAGCCTGATTTCCTTTTTCAACTCATCCTGTGAGTGCGACTCGTTGCTCCACAATACGTTAGTCTGTTGTATTCCCAGGCCGGTTCTAAATGCCTCCGGAAAGGCCAATTCAGGTTCACCTATCCACCCATTTTCAA
>NZ_CFIDRX010000270.1:0-3603 GCF_984433645.1 Marisediminitalea sp. | reverse complement strand
TTCGAAAAGGCAAAGTACAGTCGCAACATTTTGGCGAAATGCAGATCCCTGACGAACTAAGCTACGTGCAATCGGTTAAAATGGGCGGCCGTGAAGACGAGTCCCTGGTCCTCAATGATATTGCCGACTACATTAGCGAACTAATGGACGACGAACCTGACGTGTTGTTTGTCATGGGCTCGGGGTCCACAGTGAATCAGGTTATGGATACCCTGGGGTTGCCGAACACACTACTGGGCGTAGACATTGTTAAGAACGGCGAGGTCATTGCCTCAGATGTAACGGCTCAGGCGTTGCTTGAAGCTGTCAGCAAGACGCCGGCAAGGCTGGTAATAACGGCTATTGGTGGTCAGGGCCATGTGTTTGGCCGGGGTAATCAACAGCTGAGCCCTGCGGTTATTCGCGCTATTGGCCGGGACAATATCTGGTTGGTGGCAACCAAGCAAAAACTTCAGCAGCTCGATGGCAGGCCTTTGCGTCTGGATACCGGTGACGAAAGCCTGGACAGCGCACTGGCCGGTATTATTCCGGTGATCACAGGGTACCAGGACAAAGTCTACTACCCGATTTTATAACCTATTTAACAGAGACTCAGATATGCAGGAACAAGTTAAAGCCCCGGCGTCATTTGTACAACTGGTTGAAGATATAGATGCCGCGCTGGATAACGTGGTAGACACTGGCAGCGATGACGCATTGTTTATAGCCAGTTACCTGCAGGGGCATTTTGCGGTTCAGGCGCGCAAACTCGAACTGGAGTCACAAGCCAGTGCCCAGTTGTTAAACGAGCGAATGCAGGCAAGCTTATCTGCCGCGTTCGAAAACAAAGAACTAGAAGGGGAAGACCAGTCCGCTGTGACCGCATTATGGCAGCAGTTGATTACCCCGTATCAATAGTGGCAGTTTATTGCCGCTTTCGCCTCGCGCACAGGTGAAAAGGGAAACCTTATTCCTACATTACTATGTGTTTGGCCGCTCCGCTGCGGGCTTGGTGTGTAATCTGTATACCGCAACGCCCGCGCTTGGGCTTACTTAGCCAGCCTGACTAAGGATAAGTGACCAATAATTCGAATTGATTCTCACATATCCCATTCTTGGTGTAATTATTGCAAATCCCGGCTAAACGCGTTTATTTTTTGTTGCAGAGTGCTTAGCCATGCTTGTTTATTTCCGTTCAAAAAAGCCTTTAAACACTGCCATAACCTGGCGGTCAGTATTGGCAGTTCTGGCGTTGGCGACGACCGGTCTCACCGGCTGTACCAACTCCCCTGAACCTAATATGGAACTGATTTCAGAGCAGGTGCCATTGCCTGCCCTTGGTAACGTGGAGTATCACACCTATGTGCTGGCGAACGAGTTATTCGCTAACGTCGCACCAGCGCGTCAGGCACGTTATGCCGTAGCCGGTTTCGTGCCGGTTGATTCCATGGAATACGACGAGACTTTCCAGCATCCGCTGCAACTTTTAGGTCATCAATTAGAGCAAGGCATGCTTACCGAAGCCACAAAACGTGGATTTGTCGCTCAAGAGTTTAAGCTTTCGAACGATATAATAATCAGTGATAAAGCCGACCGAGTGCTTACGCGCGACATCGACCAGCTGTCTGCACTCGACCGGGTAGACTATTATATTACCGGCACATTGGTGTACCAAGAAGCCGGGGCGATGGTAAATGCTCGCATCATTAACGCGCGCACACGGGACATTGTGGCCGCCGCAACGCGGTTTTTTCCGGCTGAATTATTCTGGCAGCAAGAGCAGGTCACCACCCGTAATGGCCGGCTGTACCGAACTGAGAACAAAGGGTAACGAACATGCGTAAGGTATTGGAAATAAGCAGTTTACTGGCAGCGTGTGCCTTGAGTGGGTGCATGAGCACCGATGAGGACATGGCTGGCACAAGTGAACCCGTAATGGCGACATCGATGAATGTTGTTGATATTACCGCCGCTGATCGCATGTCACGAGCGCCCATGGCTGCAGACGAAGTTGATAGCTTTGGCGCAATTGGCCAGCCGCCCTTGTACTCAAGTATTCAGGGCGCCTATAAGGGCAGACCGCTTACTAAACACATTGGCGATTACGTGAAGGCCCTCACCCAGGACCTGATTGCCAACATGGAATACGTGAGCAATAAAACGCCCGTCGGTGTGACGCACTTTGCGCTGCTGGATTCTGATTTACAGCAAACGAACTTGCTGGGTCAGCAAATGGCTGAGTCCTTCGTTCATGAGCTGCACAAGTTTCGCATTCCGGTTATTGACTACAAAGCCACGGACTTTATTCGAATAACGGAAGAGGGTGACTTTGTGCTCACCCGGGATTACCTTGAGTTAGACGCCAGTTTGCCCATGGAATATGTGCTAACGGGCACCATGGCAAAGCATCAGGGCGGGGTAATGGTGAATGCACGCATTGTAGGCATTCAATCTCGTGCGGTTGTAGCCAGTGCACAAATGCTTATTCCGTTTTATGTAGCCGATGCGCTGATTCCCAGTGATGGAAGTGAGCGCGGCAGAATGCGGGATGGTGTTAAATTAAGCCGGGGTTAGTCATGCGCAAATGGGTGTTAGGTGCAATAGTATGTAGTGGGTTGACCGGCTGTGCGAGTCAGTCAGACTCCGGCTATTTTTGGTTTGGTAAAGAAGATGCGCCACCGTCTGTGCGAGAGCAGGTGCGTCCGCCTCAGGGAAGCGGGCTGGAATATCGCCCGGACTCGCGCGATATTGAAATGTACCGCGACAGGTTGCCATCACCCGGCTACCAGGACCCGCTTCAAACCGGCTATACACCCGATATTACCCACAAGGCACTCAACGACTACGCCGAACAATTGGCGATGTCGCTGATGGACGGCGCTGTTTTGCTCAACACCGAAGAACTGATTGGTGTAGCGAGTTTTGTGCGATTCAATCACTCTTTGCGTGAATCAACGATACTGGGCAATCAGTTGTCTGAATACCTGATCCACGAGCTGCAGCAGTATGGGTTGGGTGTTGTCGATTTTAAACTATCGCGCACACTGGATGTGACCGAGCACGGCGATCTCGCGCTGACAAGAGAAGGTCAACGACTGGCTAAACGTTTGCAGATGGACCATATCCTTACCGGTACATTGGTCGAGTTACCCCGTGGAGTTAACGTTAATGCGCGTATCGTCGCGGTAGATCAGCAGCGTGTTGTTGCCAGTGCGAATATCTTTATTCCGTCGTTTGTAGTGACATCACTGGTGCCGACCGGCCCGGTTGCCAGCGAATAACGACTTGAACAGTTACTAAAGCCTCACGTCATTGTGGGATTATGACATGTAAGCGCTGTTGCTTATGGTCATGGCCGGCGCAATACTGATGATAGCTGCGCTTATCGTTACTGACCTTCCTCAAAACACACAAAAAAAGATACAAGGCAACGCGAAATCAAGGTGGGTTAAAGGGTTAGTCGCGGCTGTATAAAATCCAAAAACGCAGAGATACGAGACGATACTGCACTATTTTTGTAGTACACCGCTTGTACCGACTCTCTGCGGTTTGGGCTGACGATGTCGTCACGAAATAGCTCTACCAGCGAGCCTGCACTGATATCTTTGTGTACCATAAAGTGAG
>NZ_CFIDRX010000269.1:0-3612 GCF_984433645.1 Marisediminitalea sp. | reverse complement strand
GACGTATAACGCTACGCATTAACGGCACACACTTGCTGGCTAAAATGGGAGCGAAGCGACCCCAGCCAGCGAGTATGTGTCCGATACATGCGTTTGTTATGAGCCTTAGTTGGCAAAGTACACCTCATCTAAAACACCAGCACCATCAAAATTGAACTGTAATTTTCCATCCTCGCTTTCAAAATTACCGTTCGTAAGCATTGCGAATTTGATATTTTGTTCTGCTAACATTTTGCTGATTTCTGGTTTCGTTGCACGGGTTATTTCTTTTCCCCAAATATACAAGGGATGCGTAGTCTTTACCTGAAACATGCATACAAATGAGTCTTCCGAGGGGCTACTTTCTATTTCACCTTTAAAACCGATTAAAAGTCCTTTGTAAAAAAGAAAGTTTTCAAGGTTTCCCCCCATCCACTCTTCATAATGAAGCTCAGAGCCCAACATAGATTTTACTTGATTCGGGCGAAATCCAAACTTGATTGGGCCTAATCCATTTTCTAGTGATACTTCATACATAGACTGAATCTCAGTGGCTCATAACGCTAAGCTAACGGGCAAAAACGTAATGCAATAATGCCGAAGGCGCATTGCGTTTTTGTCCCGTTTAGCGCCTTGTTAGGCATCTTGGGCCCAATCGAAGAGATTTTCGAAGCCATTTATGTCAACTATACCTTGGTTATTTTTACCAAATATTGAACCGTCTTGCTCTAGGAATATTCCAGTATTTTCTGTCCAACCACTCTTGCTGCCGATCATTAGGTGTTGACTGTCTACCTTGTACTTTAAACGCCATGATTGATTTGCTGATATCAACGATTGTGGCCGAAGACTTTTTCTGTCTAGCATAACGCTATCTTTAACAGACAGTCCAAACAGAGTTAGCTTCTTTAAAAATAACCCATTTGTTTGTGACAAAAATGTCTTAAATAAATCTGGTATTTGTTGATTCAGTTCTAGTTGGATAAAGGCTAAATCTGATTCAGTAAGCGGCGGATAAATTGCTGCAACTCCAGAATCCTTATGCCAATCTTTTGCACCGATATTCGTTTGAATTTTCTTAATTTTAAATAATTCTTGGATGTCCATTTCTTCGGATGCCTAACAATTTAATATCTTTCCAAATGGTGTAAAAACTTACACCAATTTGGTGTTTATAATTCAGTCATAATAGTCCACGAAGTCCTTTCAATACAACACCTTGCTTCATTCCATATTGGGGCAAGCTGGTTTTAATTGTGTGAAATACACTGCTTTGGATAATTATTTTTTTCGACAATTTTATCTCCATACATTTACTGCTCAGAACAAAAAGCCCGGTAAAAACCGGGCTTTTTTATTTTCTGTTTAGAGAACAATCATTTTACTGGCAGCGTATGACCTTTAAACATCTTTTCTACTTCATCATTGTTCTTCAGCATCATGGCCTTTTCGACTTTGTCTTTAGTCAAATGTGGGGCGAAGCGTTCGATGAAATCAAACATGTAACTGCGCAGGAAAGAACCTTTTCTGAAACCGATTTTAGTGGTGCTGTAGTCGAACATGTGACTGGCATCGATTTTTACCAAATCGGCGTCAAGTTCTTCACTCACAGCCATTGAGGCAATAACACCAATACCTACACCTAATCTTACATAGGTTTTAATAACATCGGCGTCAGTGGCCGTAAACACAATTTTTGGTGTAAGCCCAGCCCGCTCAAAGGCATGGTCCAGCTCTGAACGCCCGGTGAACCCAAATACGTAAGTAACTAAGGGGTACTGCGCTACGTCTTCAATAGTAATAGAGCCCTTTTTCGCCAACGGATGATCTTTATTCACTATTACACTGCGATTCCAGTGATAACACGGCAACATCACCAGGTCGTTATACAAATGCAATGATTCAGTGGCTATTGCAAAGTCCGCTTCGCCTTTGGCAGCCAAATCACTAATTTGAGACGGCGTTCCCTGATGCATATGCAACGACACTTTAGGGTATTTGTTCATAAAGCCCTTTATAACATCTGGCAACGCATAGCGCGCCTGAGTATGCGTTGTGGCAATATTTAACTTACCCTGGTCAGGCAGGTTATGCTCTCTGGCAACGGCTTTGATACTTTCAACTTTCGCTAAAATCTCACGCGCTATATTAATGACTTCATTACCGGCATCGGTCACATGAGTCAAATGTTTGCCACTTCGGCCAAATATCTGAACCCCTAACTCATCTTCCAGCATGCGAACCTGCTTGCTGATACCGGGCTGTGAAGTAAATAAGCTTTCAGCGGTGGCTGATACGTTCAGGTTATTGTTTTGTACTTCAACAATGTATCTTAGTTGTTGTAATTTCATTGTGTGTCTACGCCATGTGCTGACAAGCTGCCAGATATGTTAAGCCAACTACTCCCTGCCAAACACCAAGCAATCTGTGTCTGGTCAACGGCTTATGCAAAAATAGAGGAAATTTTTACAATTATGATAGATACTAGCATAAGCAAGTCTGACAATAATTGGAAGTAGCCAAAATGACAAGCGCCAACGAACAAGATAACCAAATTGATTTTTCAACGGTATTGGCGGCAGCCGTGCACGATATGAAAAACTCTTTGAATTTGTTGGTGCAGTCTGTTGAACACATTGCCAGCTCATTGCCTGATGACATGCAGGAAACAAAACAGCAAATTGTAGATTTGCACTACGAAGCAAGTCGAATGAATACAGGGCTGGTACAAATATTGTCGTTGTATCGTGCTAATCGCAATTCACTGCCCGTCTTAATCGATCAAAGCTTTGTGAATGATTTAATTGACGATATTATTAGTGCTAACCAGTTATACGCCTCACAAAAACACATCGATATCGAGGTGGACTGTTGTGAAGACCTCGCGTGGTACCTCGACGCAGACCTAGTTTACTTATTAGTAAATGATGTATTAATCAATGCATTACGGTATGGTACGTCTAGAATAAAGGTATCGGCGCTACAAGATGACGAGAACCTTGTTATTAGAGTCGAAGACGATGGCAAGGGCTACCCGGACTTTATGCTGGTAAAAGACGATGCAAAACCATCTGATTTTAATGTAACGCAAGGCCGTACCGGGCTCGGTCTATACTTTGCGCATTTAATTGCCAGCGCACACGCTCGCAACGGTAAACACGGTAAAATCTCGCTGTCGAACGGTGGTTCACTCGGCGGCAGTGTGTTTGAAGTTAAAATACCTTAAAGATTGGCCGATATAGAATCAAATAGTCAGGACGAAACAATACAGAGCATGACAGGAACAACTGAATGACCGCCATAATAATAATTATTCTGATCGTAGTATTGGTGATCATCGCGATCGTGGTTAACGCTTATCAGCAATATAAAGCTAAAATGGATGCCGAGCGTCGCGCCGAAATTGCCAAGCAGCGCACCATTATCGACGAAACAGAGAACGTATTAATGGCCACGTCTCAGATGCCAATCTCACAAGGTCTGATTAGAATCTTGTTGCAACGTATTCAACGTGCTCTTCAGGTAACTCTGGAACTCAACCCTGGCTCACCCGACTTAAAACAAAATATTCAGGACATTGACGCTCGCCTGAAATCTATCGATGTCGATCCCGATAAACAAAACCAGTTCACC
>NZ_CFIDRX010000268.1:0-3622 GCF_984433645.1 Marisediminitalea sp. | reverse complement strand
CGGATGTCCACAAAATTTGCTCAGGCACAGACTGCAGTGAAATTGACGTTACATCAGTACGCTCATAACGCGCACCAACTACCAGGTTAGCTTCAAAGCCACCGATTTCGCCATCCATTGTAGCCATTGCGTACAATGACAAAATGTCTTCTTTCACAGTGTTATTAGCTGAACTAACTGCTGGCAAATCACCCGGCGTGAAACCATACTCTGGTGCTACGGCGTTCAGTAAATCAACTGCATTTCCGCGGAATGAAACACTACCGAGAGGGATTGTTGTTGCGCCTGCAGGTACCGCAATTGAATCAGCACCGGCAACACCATTCATGTTGTGATCCTGGAATGCACAAGCGGTACAGGTTACGTCAAGCAGACCTTCTGGAATATTACCTACATCGGCAACACCCCAACCACCAAGCTGTGCTTCAGTTTCATAACGAACCTGTTCCATTTCGGTAGACATATAACCTAAACCGAAATCAAGCTTAACGTCAGCGCCTTTGTCCCAGCTACCGTCGAAGCGGAACTGGTTAACTTTAGAGGTTTGGTCAGACGAAATAGCACGAGTTACCTGTGGGCCTACGTCTGGCAAATCAAAGATGCCGTTGTTGTTACCTTTAATAGAATCGTCAACAACAATGCTGGCTTGGGGCAATGACTGTGAGTAGTCAACGGTTTGCCAGCCGGCTGTCGCACCCGCTACGTTGAAGCGGATAACGTTTTTACCGTATGGACCGTTGCCGCCACTGCTTGCTTCTGCAACTGACGCATCAAAACGCAGGTTCAGTGAGTCATTCGCCCACCAGTCAACGTTGAAGCCAAATGACTTAAGTTCGTCTTTCGCACCCATTACCAGGTTTTGGAAGAAGAAGTCTTTACCACCATCGATGTCTTCAGTGAAGCGAATAGGTGTCGCAACAACCGGGTTACCGTCAAATTCCATATCAGTGAACTGACGCGCAAACCAAATACCATCAACAATAGAGGTTGAAGAAATAGTGTTGCTGGCATAAGTCGCATCAGCCGTAATGGTCATATTGTCGTTAGGTGCATACTGCACCGTTAACATACCGTTGATACGCTCACGATTGTCTTCGTTCAAACCTATACCCAGGTTTGAAGGCATCGCAACCAGCTGACCTTCTGCTGGTGCGTTGGTTACATTCGCGCCGTCAACCAGACCGAATGTACCCGGAGAATTTGAATCCCAATTGTACAGCTGGTAGTTTTCCACACTCATGTGGCGGCTACCAGAGTCACGTTCCTGGAATGAACCAAACAGCGCAACACCGAAGTTGCCGTCATCATTTACCCAGTTAGCTACGCCGCTTAACTCTGGTGTTACGCCATCACCGCTTTCGTCTTTCATGGCTTTTACGCCAATAGAAGCGCGGTCATTACCCTGAGCCAGTGGCTTCAGCGTATTAATGTTGATGGTTGCACCAATACCACCTGATGGTACTGCAGCACGACCCGTTTTATACACCTCAATGCCGCTCACACCTTCAGACGCCAGGTTAGAGAAGTCAAATGAACGCGTAGTACCTGATGCGCCCTGATCAAGCGGGTTACCTGTAATTGAGGCAACGTTTGCCGCCGGCATCTGACGTCCGTTCAGGGTGATCAGGTTAAAGTTACCGCCAAAACCACGAACAGTTACTTCTGAACCTTCACCGTTTACACGGTTAATTGACACACCGGTAATACGCTGCAGTGACTCAGCCAGGTTGGTGTCTGGGAACTTACCCATATCCTCAGCAGAAATTGCATCTACCACACCCGTTGATTGTCTTTTGACATTCATCGACTGAGATAAACTGCCTCGTACACCCCTTACTTCAATCTTTTCTACTGTGCCCGCTTCCTGTGCATAGGCGCCTGAAGCGACCATGACACAAAGTGCCCCGGATACAGCTGTTGCTAGTTTGTTCTTATGAAACATAGTTTGGTTTCCAATTGAGATTAACACTTTTGTTTATGTGTGCGTTTGTGCCTGCTTTTTGTCATCGATGTCATTAAGTGACCCAACCACTCAACCGATAACACTAAGTCGTAGGAAGTCCTACACGCAGTACGCAGTGCTAACATCCAATACGGTTTCTCTCATCCGCATTGAACTGCCACAAATTACCAACTTTGTTAATAATCTGTAACAGTGCAACTTATAGCTTACAATCTGATAACAATGCAAGCATTTTGTAAAGAAACCTAACAAATAAATAAAATACCTGTCATTCATCGTGTTTTTGATCAACTCGGTGCGTTAATTGCTACGGACTTTTTAAACAGAAAAGTAGATTGATATAGAAAAATTGATTCGCTTATTACTATTTTAGACAACGTTATCAAAACGGAACCGGACAAAAATCAAGCTAAAAAATAAGTAAAAAACCGGTTTCAAGCCGAAATTTAGCGGTTTTATAGCCACTATTTCGTATTTCATATTGCTATTCAGGAACAGCGCCAAAAATAATGCGTCAAACTTACTACATCGTTGTCATAATGAATTTGATAACGTATTACACAGATTAAAAAACTGGCGAGAGAGAAAAAAGCAGGTATATTAACAAATAGAGTTGTGAACAAATAAGAAAACAATTGTAAACATAACGTATTGTTCACTGTACAATAAATACCTTACCCTACAGGCAAGTACATTATGTAGGCCAATGCCAGAAAATGACTTTGCCAGAGCAATGACACTACAATGCAAAATAATAAAGACAACGGATCGCAAAAATCAGAAAAGCGCGCACCTTTAGCGCTAATGCCAGACAGGCATTTCTTTCACACCATTAAACAGCATGGCCCAATGAGCCGTGCATCCATTGCGAAATTAACCGGTATTTCAAGACCGACGATATCTGAGTCTGCACAACGTCTGGTAAAGCTTGGACTGGTAAACGAAACAAAGCGAAAAACACAAAATAAACAAGGCCGGGCCGGTATTATTTATGAAATCAACGCGTCAAAAGGCATTATTCTGGCTTTGGCGATTGACGTAAAGCAAATACAGCTCAGGTTGACCAATCTGGCGCTGGGTGTAATTCGCGACCAGAGCTTTACCATTGACCAGGGCTGGGACAAGCAGGACTTTATTAAAGCGATAATTCAAATCGTTGAACTGTCGCTCAACGATCAGCAAGCGCCTTTACTGGCAATTGGTGTATCGGTAGCCACGCCGGTAAATACTACAACCGGTGAAATCATCGCACTCCCCTTTTCCCAATTCACGGTGATCCACGAGATTAACTTCAAACACCTTCTCCATAGTCATTTTCAGTGTCCTGTCACCATAGATAACGACGTAAACTGGGCAACGCTTGCAGAAAAGGCCAACGGCATTGCCAGACACGAATCCGACTTTGTGTTCATTTACTTTGGTGAAGGTATTGGTGGCGGTGTGTATTTCGACAATCACCTGATTCGTGGCGCGGCGGGTATGGCCGGTGAATTGGGTCATATCATGATTGAAGAAGGCGTTAACCTGCAGGATTATGTGCACAAACACAAATTACAGGAAGCGCTCGAAGCCGGCGATGACCTGACCACACACCCTGCCCTCATCATTATTTCCCGCATCATTGCTTCCATGGCAACAATAATGAACCCAAATATGTTT
>NZ_CFIDRX010000267.1:0-3632 GCF_984433645.1 Marisediminitalea sp. | reverse complement strand
AACGCTAATACGCGCTTTTGGAATGTCAGTGGCGTGAAACTGCAATTGGCATCAACCGGCCTTACTATTCAAACCGGGAGTCTGGAGACCTTACTCGCCAACGGGGTTACCTTCGGTAACCCGCAGGGTGTTAGCAAAGGGGCAGCCATCGACAACGACGCTGAGTTTGTTATTTACAACGATTACGACGCCGCTGCCGACGAACGCTTTAAATATGCCGCTCAGTATATTTTGCTGATTGAAGAAAGCGTAAGAGGACTGACAGTCGGTGCTCCTGTGGAGTACCGTGGCTTGCAAATAGGTAAAGTCGAGGCCATCAACTACGCATCAATTGAAATCGGCAGCCTGCTGGACGACGACTACCCTATCCCTGTGTTGATAAACCTGTACCCTGGAAAAGTGCGTTTAGAGGACAGTGAGACCGGCTTGAAATTCTTGCGCGAACGACTGGCCAGATGGATTGGGAAGGATCTCCGCGCGACCCTGCGTATGGGTAACGTACTGACCGGTGGTTTGTACGTAGACCTGCAGCACGTTGACGATCCGGAAATCGCCGCCATACAAACAGTAAACGGCTTCGATATTATTCCTACGGTCTCTAACGAATTTACCCAGCTTACTCAAAAAGCTGACGCCATCCTGGACAAAATCAACGCGTTACCGCTTGAAGATCTGATCACACAAATCGGTGATGTGGTACAAACGCTGGAAGCCGCGGCGGAATCGGTTAACCAAACCAGTGACAATTTCGATGCAACCCTGGCCAGCTTTGACACTGAAACATTAAATGCGCAAATCCAGCAATCACTGCAAGCATTTGAAGGGCTGCTGAAGCATTATTCACAAGGCGGCCTGAGTAAAGCAGAGATCGCCGACACGATGAATGCGTTACAGGATACGCTCCGCGCTATTCAGCCCTTGTTGCGACAACTCAATACCACACCTAACGGACTTATCTTTTCAGACAACGCCGATGTCGATATTCAACCCAAAGCCAGGGAGACAAACCCATGATTAAAGTCGCATTCAGTATCATCATGGCCTTTGTACTGGCAGGCTGTAGCAGCCGCCCGGTGAGCATGAATTACTACCTGTTACACGAGCCCGTACAAATGTCTGAGACTCAGGATATTACCACCTGGCCCTCAATAGAATTGCACTCGTTGTCGATACCGGAATACCTGAAACAACGCAGTCTAATTGTACAGTTGAGCCCCAGTGAACTGCATTTTTCACCACAACACGTATGGTCTGAGCCAGTGGAACAAGGCGTAGTGCAATCGCTCAAAGACAATTTGGCAACCAACCATAAGTTCCGCTTACAAACGCAAAGATTGTGGACAAACAGCGCTCAGTCAGGCTACATTTTAGATATCTCTATTGATGATTTTATTCCTGCATACAATGGAATGGTCATTTTGCGTGGCACTTATCGATTAGGACAATCACAACAACCCGGGAAAATCATTGAGTTTGCGTTTCAAACGCCTTTGGAGAAAGACGGCTTCGCGCATACAGTCGAAAAAATGCGCGAACTCGTAGCGAAGTTAGCTAACCAAATCGTGACAGGAATTGAGGCTCATTAATACAATAACTGACCGTGTTACTCGCGCTGTTAACTGGCTCATCACCAGTGGCTGTAAACAGGTTTACGATGAAGACGCCAACCGCAAAATCATTGTAATAAATCTGTTCGCTATGGTGGGTATGTCGATTACCTTTGCCTTAGGTATCAGGGCAATGATCGACAATGACCGCGTACTTGGCATTGTCTTGCTGTCCTCCTCTGCGTTATTTGGCTTGTGTAAAGCCCTTTTGTTGCACTCTAAAGTCCTCTACAACCATGTTCTGGCCCCATTTATTCTGGTCGTGTCGCTGGCCGGACTCATGTTGTATCTGGTTATCACGGGCGGGGTTGCGAACACTGGTCCACTGTGGATTTACGTGCTGCCTCCCGTTGCCATGTTTTTTGCCGGGGTCGTGTACGGTGTAATTACGGTTGCGGTGTTTATTACCCTTTGCAGTTACATTTTATTCGCTGCAGATGGTTGGTTTGTTGTTGCTCAATACACCACCGAATTTAAGCTCCGCTTGCTTTATTCATTCGCCACGGTGACGTTTTTGTCTGCGTTTTACGAACACAGTCGGCAGACCAGTTTTAATATTGTAAAAGACCTTAGCGATAAATTTGAGAAGCAAGCGCAACAAGACATACTGACCCGATTACCCAACCGGCGTGGCATTCAACAATTCATCGAATTTGAATCTGCCCGTGCCCGTCGTCAGAAAAAGCCGTTAAGCCTTATTTTGTGTGACATCGACCGTTTTAAGCGAGTTAATGACCAGTACGGTCACGACGGTGGAGATGTAGTGCTCAAGCACGTCTCCGACCTGTTTAAAGCATCAATTAGAGAACAGGACGGTGTGGCCCGCTGGGGCGGCGAAGAATTCCTGTTTGTGTTGCCTGATACAGAAGAATCAAATGCGGTTGTGTTGGCCGAAAAAGTGCGTGAAACCCTTGCCACTTCCCTCGTAGAACTCCAGCAAGAAAAGGTTGTGATCACCGCCAGCTTTGGTGTGGCTCAAATCGATTTTGAACAAGGGCTGGACAAAGCCCTGACACTGGCCGATAAAGCCCTGTATAAAGCCAAAGAAAAGGGTCGCAATAAGGTGCTATCTGCGTCATCATTAGCAAGACTATAAAGTAAACCAACTTATCGCACATCCACGTATTCATGTGCACGCTGATGACGCCGGTACTATTTGCAAACGCAGTATTCTCCCGCGCCTCGGTTATTGGTTACAAATCACAATGAAAAACGCACAACTGTGACGGTATCTTTACGTTGCTCATACATATTTACATTTGAATACTCTGTATAGCACGCAATATCGTCAATAATAATTAAAACAGTGCATCAACAAGGGTTATTGGAAGTCTGTAATATGAAATGGATCATAAAAGTCGGTCTACCTATTTTGGTAGTAGGTTTAGGGTTTGGCGCCATGAAAGGCGTAACGGCGCTTGGCAACGAAGAAGGCGAAAGCGAGGCTGTTGATACTCGTCCTACCGTTAAAGTCACTCAACTCTCACCGGTTGCCTACCCTGTAGAAATCGAAGCATTTGGTGAACTGTCTCCGCTTGAGTCAACTAACCTGTCAGCCCAGGTCAGCGGTGAGATAACCAGTTTGAATCCACAATTTCTGTCTGGTGGCATCGTAAAACGCGGTGAAGTACTCTTCACCATCGAAAAAGACGCCTATGAAGCAGCGTTACTACAGGCGCAAGCAAATCTCGCCTCAGCTGAATCTGCACTAATTCAGGAAAAAGCCCTTGCCCGTGTTGCCGAACGAGAAGCGGCGTCCCTGCCCGATGCCCAGGTAACAGACCTGTATTTGCGAAAACCTCAAATTTTAAGTGCTGAAGCAGCATTGAAAGCCGCTCAGGCCCAATTGAAAATTGCCAAGCGAGACCTGGACAATTGCGAAGTCAGCGCACCTTACGACGCGCTTATCGTGTCGCGCAATGTTGGCAGCGGCGACTTTGTTACCACGGGTAGCAGTGCAGCCTTACTTTACAACATTGAAGTGGGCGAAGTGGTGTTTCCACTGGCGCGTTTCGACCAGGCCTT
>NZ_CFIDRX010000266.1:0-3659 GCF_984433645.1 Marisediminitalea sp. | reverse complement strand
TCCATACCTTCTTTCAATCCAGCTAGATTCTTTCAAGAAATTTATTGATATCGATCCCGATGGTCAATATGGTTTGGAAGCAGCATTCCGTTCTGTTTTTCCAATCAAAAGTTACTCTGGCAATTCAGAATTACAATATGTGAGTTATCGTTTAGGCGAACCGGTATTCGATGTTAAAGAATGTCAAATTCGCGGCGTAACTTATTCAGCTCCTCTAAGAGTGAAACTTCGTCTCGTATTATTCGATAAAGAAGCGGCACCCGGTACCGTAAAAGATATTAAAGAACAAGAAGTGTACATGGGTGAGATCCCGTTAATGACTGAGAACGGTACGTTCGTCATTAATGGTACCGAGCGTGTTATCGTTTCTCAGCTGCATCGTTCTCCTGGTGTGTTCTTTGATCACGACAAAGGTAAAACGCACTCGTCAGGTAAGGTGTTATACAACGCACGTGTAATCCCGTACCGTGGTTCATGGCTGGACTTCGAGTTTGACCCGAAAGATAACCTGTTCGTACGTATTGACCGTCGCCGTAAGTTGCCTGCAACGATTATCTTACGTGCACTGGAAATGGGTACGGAAGAGATCCTGGACACCTTCTTCGAAAAGATTCAGGTTCGCATTGCTGACGACAAGCTGATGATGGAAATCGTCGCTGATCGTCTGCGCGGTGAGACTGCCCAGTTTGACATCCTGGACGCTGATGGCAACGTACTGGTAGAAACCGGTCGTCGTATTTCTGCGCGTCATACACGTGCTTTGGAAAAAGCCGGTGTAACTGAACTGGAAGTACCTGTTGAGTATTTGGTTGGTCGTGTTTACGGCGAAACTTATATTAACGAAGAAACCGGTGAAGTACTGGTCAATGCCAACGATGAACTGACCATGGAAAACATGGCAGCGTTGAGTCAGGCTGGCATTAAAGAATTTACTACGCTGTATATTAACGAACTGGACCACGGTTCGTATATTTCCGATACCCTTCGTATCGACAGCTCAACTAACCGCCTTGAAGCGTTAGTTGAAATCTATCGCATGATGCGTCCTGGTGAGCCACCAACGAAAGACGCGGCAGAAACCTTGTTCGACAACCTGTTCTTCTCTGAAGAACGCTACGACTTGTCTTCTGTTGGTCGTATGAAGTTCAACCGCCGTTTGGGCCGTAATGAACTGACTGGTCCTGGCACACTGGACAAAGACGACATCGTTGCTGTGATGAAGCAACTGATCGAAATCCGTGATGGTAAAGACGAAGTGGACGATATCGACCACTTGGGTAACCGTCGTATTCGTTCTGTTGGTGAAATGGCAGAAAACCAGTTCCGTGTTGGCCTGGTTCGTGTTGAACGTGCAGTTAAAGAACGTTTGTCTCTGGGCGACCTGGATAACGTAATGCCACAGGATCTGATCAACGCTAAGCCTATTTCAGCTGCAGTTAAAGAATTCTTTGGTTCTTCTCAGTTGTCACAGTTTATGGACCAAAACAACCCGCTGTCAGAAGTAACGCACAAGCGTCGTATTTCTGCACTAGGCCCGGGTGGTCTGACACGTGAACGTGCAGGCTTTGAGGTTCGAGACGTTCACCCGACTCACTACGGTCGTCTGTGTCCAATCGAAACCCCTGAAGGTCCAAACATCGGTCTGATCAACTCATTGGCGAGCTTTGCGCGTACCAATGACTTTGGTTTCCTTGAAACGCCTTTCCGTCGCATCGTAGACGGTGTGGTTACCGATGAAATTGATTATTTATCTGCTATCGAAGAAGGTCAGTTTGCGATCGCTCAGGCGAACATTGCACTGACTGAAGAAGGTGCGCTGGTAGACGAACTGATTCCATGTCGTCACCGCGGTGAAACCACGCTGATGCCTAAAGAAGACATCAAGTACATGGACGTTTCACCACAGCAAATCGTGTCGATTGCAGCAAGCATTATCCCGTTCCTGGAGCACGATGATGCTAACCGTGCCTTGATGGGTGCGAACATGCAACGTCAGGCAGTACCTACTCTGCGAGCTGATAAGCCGTTGGTTGGTACCGGTATGGAACGCACTATCGCTGTTGACTCCGGTGTAACCGTCGTTGCTAAGCGTGGAGGCGTGGTTGACTACGTTGATGCCAGCCGTATCGTTATCAAGGTTGACGAAGACGAAATGTTAGCCGGCGAAGCGGGTATCGACATTTACAACCTGACCAAGTACACCCGTTCTAACCAGAACACGTGTATCAATCAGCGTCCAACCTGTAGTGTTGGCGATCCGATTGTTGCGGGTGATGTACTGGCAGATGGCCCGTCTACCGACTTAGGTGATCTGGCGCTTGGTCAGAACATGCGTATCGCGTTCATGCCTTGGAATGGTTACAACTTCGAAGACTCGATTCTGATTTCAGAGCGTGTTGCACAAGAAGACCGTTTCACCACTATTCACATCCAGGAATTAAGCTGTATCGCCCGTGATACCAAGCTTGGGCCAGAAGAAATTTCTGCTGATATTCCAAACGTGGGTGAATCTGCACTGAGCAAACTGGACGAATCTGGTGTTGTTTACATCGGTGCGGAAGTGAAAGGCGGTGACATTCTGGTAGGTAAAGTAACGCCTAAAGGCGAAACGCAACTTACGCCAGAAGAAAAACTACTGCGCGCTATTTTCGGTGAAAAAGCGTCTGACGTTAAAGATACCTCTTTGCGTGTACCAAACTCAGTACACGGTACAGTAATTGACGTTCAGGTCTTTACCCGTGATGGCGTAGAAAAAGACAAGCGTGCACTTGAAATTGAAGACATGCAGTTACGTCAGGTTAAGAAAGACCTGGGTGATGAGTTCTCAATTCTTGCTGACGGTATCTTTGCCCGTGCGCAGAACCTGCTGTTAAAAGCGGGCGTTGACCAGGCTAAACTGGACAGCGTGCCACGTGAGAAGTGGTTCGATATTCCACTGAAAGACGAAGATGCACAGAACGATTTGGATCAAATCGGTCAGCAGCACGACGAAATTAAAGCAGATTTCGACAAAAAATTTGAAGCCAAGCGTCGCAAGATCACACAAGGTGATGATCTGGCACCAGGCGTACTGAAAATCGTTAAAGTTTACCTGGCTGTTAAGCGTCACATCCAGCCTGGTGACAAGATGGCCGGTCGTCACGGTAACAAGGGTGTTATCTCTACAGTAATTCCTGTAGAAGATATGCCTTACGATGAAAACGGCACGCCGGTAGACATCGTACTGAACCCGCTGGGTGTACCATCGCGTATGAACATCGGTCAGATCCTTGAAACTCACTTGGGTATGGCGGCACACGGTTTAGGCGTGAAGATTGATCGCATGCTGAAAGAGCAGGAAGAAATGGCCAAGCTGCGCAGCTTCCTGCAAGAAGTTTACTCGCTGGGTGACCAACCAGAGCAAGTCGACATCAGCACGTTCAGCGACGACGAAGTACTGCGTCTGGCTAACAACCTGCGTAAAGGTGTTCCAATTGCTACACCAGTATTCGACGGTGCGCGTGAATCAGAAATCAAGGACATGCTGAAGCTGGCGGATATTCCGGAAAGCGGTCAGATTACCTTGTTCGACGGTCGTACTGGTCGCGAGTTTGAGCGTCCGGTTACGGTTGGTTACATGTACATGCTGAAACTGAACCACTTGGTTGACGACAAGATGC
>NZ_CFIDRX010000265.1:0-3769 GCF_984433645.1 Marisediminitalea sp. | reverse complement strand
CATGTGCAAAACTAGGTGTAAGCGTAGATTTCGATTTATATAATTTTAGTGCAGAGGCGTCAAATGCATAACAAGGCTATCAAGGTACGCCCGCAGGCGGGCTTGACCTCCGTTGCTTCAAGTGTGGACCGGCTCAAGTAAACGTATCAATATGAGGCTGGCCGCCATCGTCTTCCTGGTGGTGTTCGGTTTCGCCATGGCTGTCGTAGGTAACGTCTTCAACAACATCGTCATCTGAGTCTTTACCAGACAGCTTTTTTTCAGGCTCTTGCTCAGTGTTTGCGGAACCCTCTTCCTTTTTGCCCTGCTTTTCATGAACACGATACTGCTGTTGCTCACTCACCAGGCGCTCTTCGTCGTGGGTCTCTTTTTCGTCTTCAGACAATTGTTTCGCGCGCGCTTCTTTGCTGACTCGCTTAACCCGCTCGTCAGTTACTACCGGTATTTTTCCCTCTCTGGGGATGATGGAAAACAGTAAATCGTTACTCATTGTTTAGCCGCTAATCGAAGCCCGGTTCATGTAAAGAGTGTCGCCATTGGTCAAAATACCACCAGTTCAAAACGATTCATACCAAAATCATTGTACTTATAACACTTTGTTAGAGCGTTTCCGCTCACAAAAGTTGCAAAAGGCTTGCAATGATTGCGC
The DNA here is from genome assembly GCF_984433645.1 of Marisediminitalea sp. Taxonomy (NCBI): domain Bacteria; kingdom Pseudomonadati; phylum Pseudomonadota; class Gammaproteobacteria; order Alteromonadales; family Alteromonadaceae; genus Marisediminitalea; species Marisediminitalea sp. The sequence goes on along the minus strand of NZ_CFIDRX010000265.1, from coordinate 3,120 downwards.
GACTTGGCTATTGTTTGCGCGTCGAATTTTAGTGAACAGATTTCAAATGACTCAACGCGCCGCAATGCATCACCACCATCACAAAGCATAACCTTTCAGGTTTGTGCTGGAAGGTTATTATTTCCTTCCAGTGGCGCAGATAAAGTTATCGACCCCCGGAAGGAAACTTCCGGGGGTTTTTCGTTTAAGGCGTACCAAATTCTAGTTTTTACAGAGGAACATCACCATGAGTGATAGCAGAAGATTACGTATTGCAATTCAAAAGTCAGGTCGTCTGAGCGACGACAGCATTGCACTACTCAAAGCCATTGGCATTAAACTTAATATCCGTGATCGCCTGCTGATTGCTCATTCTACCAACGAAAATATTGACCTGTTGCGCGTCCGCGATGACGACATCCCTGGCCTGGTAATGGATGGCGTAGTTGACCTGGGTTTCATTGGCGAGAATGAGCTGGAAGAGAAAATGCTGGAACGTCAGGCTGCTGGTAAAGCGGCTGACTTTGAAGTATTGCGTCGCCTGGACTACGGCGGCTGTCGCTTGTCTATTGCCGTACCTAACGAATTTAACTACGAGAGTGTTAAGTCACTGGAAGGTAAAAAAGTCGCGACCACCTACCCTTATTTGCTTGAGCGTTTCTTTAAAGAAAGCGGCGTTAACGCCAAGGCCGTTATGCTAACTGGTTCAGTTGAAGTCGCGCCTCGTGCAGGTGTTGCTGATGCAATTTGTGACCTGGTATCAACCGGCGCAACACTGGAAGCGAATGGCTTGCAGGAAGAAGAAGTGATCTTCCGCTCCAAAGCCGTATTAATTCAGCGCGCAGATGGCGAGATCAGTGACGAAAAACAAGCCCTGATCAACCGCCTTGTGCCACGTATCGATGGCGTGATTCAGGCCAAGGAAAGCAAGTACATCATGTTACATGCGCCAAAAGCGTATCTTGAGCAGGTTAAAAGCCTGTTGCCTGGTGCCGAGAATCCAACTGTACTGCCTTTAGCTGGCGCAGAAGACACCGTTGCTATTCACGTTGTCAGCCCGGAAAACCTGTTCTGGGAAACCATGGAAAAGCTGAAAGCGCTGGGCTGCAGTTCCATCCTGGTTATGCCAATTGAAAAAATGATGGGTTAACTGAGAGGTTATCTATGATTAACTGGTCAACGCTTTCTGATGCCGAAAAAACCGAGGCGCTGTCGCGCCCGGCCATGGCAGACAGCGAGTCACTGCGAAACACGGTTGCGGGTATTCTGGCCGACGTCACCTCCCGTGGCGACGACGCCGTACTTGAATACACCCGCAAGTTTGATTGCCCGTCACTTGAAGCATTACAACTGTCGACAGAGGCACGCGATGCGCTTGCTGCGCAGGTAACCGCTGAGGTGCAAGATGCGATTAAAACTGCATTTAACAACGTAAAACAGTTTCACGAGGCGCAGTACCCAGAAGATATTCGCCTCACCACTACGCCAGGTGTTGTATGTGAACAGCGCTTTACCGGTCTTGAAGCCGTTGGCCTCTATATTCCAGGTGGCAGTGCGCCTTTACCGTCAACCGTCATGATGCTGGGTGTGCCGTCGTTAGTGGCAGGCTGTAAGCGCCGTGTACTGTGTACGCCGCCCAATGCAGAACAACAAATTGCGCCGGAAATTGCCTTCGCCGCCAAGCTGTGTGGCATTGAAGAAATCTATTTATGCGGTGGCGCGCAAGCCATTGCAGCAATGGCATTTGGTACCGACACTATCACCAAGGTCGACAAGATCTTTGGACCGGGTAACAGCTTTGTGACCGAGGCCAAACAGCAAGTGAGTCAGCGAGCAGATGGCGCGGCCATTGATATGCCAGCAGGGCCATCTGAGGTGCTGGTGCTGGCCGATGCAAACGCCAGTGCTGAATTCGTCGCCTCAGATCTGCTGTCTCAAGCTGAACACGGTCCCGACTCTCAGGCCATTCTGGTTTCAGAAAGTCAGGCGCTAATAGAAGCAACGAAAGCAGAAGTCACAGCGCAACTTGCGCGTTTGTCGCGTGAAAGCATTGCCAGCAAAGCCATGCAAAATGCCCGCTACATTCTGGCAGATTCGGTAGAGCAAGCCATTGAAGTAAGCAATGCCTATGCGCCTGAACACTTAATTGTGCAAATTGACAATGCCAGGGATTACCTGCCGGCCATTAAACATGCCGGTTCTATTTTCCTTGGCCCATGGTCGCCGGAGAGTGCTGGCGATTATGCATCAGGTACAAACCACGTGCTGCCTACCTATGGCTATGCGCGTAACTATTCCAGTTTGGGACTGCTTGATTTTATGCGCCGCTATACCATTCAGGAATTGTCTGAAGACGGTATGCGCAATCTGGGCCCCGCAATTATGCAACTGGCCGATGCCGAAGGGCTGGACGCTCACCGTGACGCGGTGCGCTATCGCCTGGAAGCCTTGCAACGTAACGATTCGAAGTAGAGAGCCTGTGTATGAGTAAGTTAGTTGATGCCCTTATCAACGCCAATCTGGTGCCGCTGAAGCCTTATGAATCAGCGCGCCGGTTATTTTCTGGTGGCCAGGACTGGCTCAATGCCAACGAATCGCCATTTGCCAATCCTTATGAGATTGATGACAGTCATTTCAATCGCTACCCATCTTGTCAGCCGTCTGGCGTCATCAACGGTTATGCCCGTTATGCTGGCGTAGAAACGTCACAACTTATTGTGACCCGGGGCGCTGACGAAGGGATTGAATTACTGATCCGCACATTTTGTACGCCCGGTGAAGATCGCATTCTTATTTGCCCGCCGACCTACGGTATGTACGCCATCAGCGCAGAAACCTGTGACGTAGGCATCGAGCGCGTGCCGCTCAAGCCCGACTTTAATCTGGACGTCGATGGCATCTGCGCCGTCGACAACGTGAACCTGATCTTTATTTGTGCGCCTAACAACCCAACCGGCACACAGGTTAAAGCCGCAGATGTAGAGCGTATTCTGGAACACTTTGAAGACCGCGCGCTGGTCGTAATGGACGAGGCCTACATTGAGTTTGATATGGCCAACACCTGGGCCACCAAGTTCAGTCAGTATTCGAACCTTGTTGTATTGCGCACACTGTCAAAAGCCTTTGCGCTGGCTGGTTTAC
>NZ_CFIDRX010000264.1:0-3789 GCF_984433645.1 Marisediminitalea sp. | reverse complement strand
CGAACCGAGATCCACGGATTTGCAATCCGCTGCATAGCCATTCTGCCATTCCGCCATTGTTGCGTAACAACTCAAGGCTAAACCTTATTTATAACGCAAACCATTCGAGAATTTGGAGCGGGAAACGAGACTCGAACTCGCGACCCCAACCTTGGCAAGGTTGTGCTCTACCAACTGAGCTATTCCCGCTTCGAATGTGGGAGGCATTCTACCTGCCCAAGGAAAAGTGTCAACTACAAAAAATGCCTTTCGCTGCCTTTTTAATCAAAAAAAGTTTGTTTGCTTAGAATTCGGTCATTTCGGTTTAAAATCAGCCTTTTCGCTGCTCAGGATTTGCCCGACAGGTGTGGCCAAGCCGCTTTTGTATAGCTCACCATTGACCAAACAGACAACACGGTTGCGATATAAAGCAGACCATAACCAAGGCTTACCCAATAAATTGGGAAACCCATAAACGTCTCCAGGCCAGAAAGTAATCCGATCAATGCTAACATTTGTGCAGTGGTCTTGGCTTTGCCAATAAATGACACCTGGACGGTGTCACGCACACCTTGCGATCCCATCCACTCTCGCAGTGCAGAAACATAAATTTCTCTTATCAGGAGTAAAATGGCTGGAATGGTAATAAACACTGAATCATAAGTATGGGTGATCATGAGTAGCGCGGCAGCAACAATGAGTTTATCCGCTACAGGATCTAAAAACGCACCAAACGGCGTAGACTGTTCTAATTTACGGGCCAGGTAGCCGTCAAACCAATCGGTGATCGCTGCAAACCAGAAAATAAATGCACCAGCTTCATGCGCCCAGCGCCAATCGAGAAAATACACACATACAAATACGGGGATAAGAATTACCCTAATCAGGGTAATAACGTTTGGGATTGTCCACATACACAACTCAGGGGGTGATCCTTATTATTTGACCGTATTGTCACACGATACGCCACATTAAGGAAGTTTGAATCAAACAGGCGTTCTTTTCTGAGGATTAATTGTGTAAATGATCATAGATGATGTCAGCAAGTTCCTCACTAATACCCGGTACACTGGCTATTTCACCTTTGCTGGCTTTTTTCAGGCCCTGTAATCCGCCCATATATTTGATCAGGGATTGACGTCGCTTGGCACCAATACCAGGAATAGACTCGAGTGTGCTGGTCGTTTTCACTTTTTGCCGGCGATTGCGGTGACCGGAAATGGCAAATCGGTGAGACTCATCGCGGATATGCTGAATTAAGTGCAGCGCAGGTCGATCTGCATTCATAGGAATGGTGTCATGGGTATCTGCCAAGATTAACGTTTCCAGGCCTGGCTTACGCGTTGTGCCTTTAGCAACACCAATTAACAATGGTTTTTTGTCGTGGGGCCATTCCTCGAAGAACTGCTCAGCCTGAGACAACTGCCCTTTACCCCCGTCGATAAACAGAATATCCGGGATCTTTTCGGCATCCTGCACATTTTTATACCGCCGGGCCAGTGCCTGCGCCATAGCAGCATAGTCATCTCCCGGCGTAATACCGTCGATATTGTAGCGGCGATAATCGCTTTTCAACGGCCCTTCCCTGTTAAACACAACACAGGAGGCAACGGTTTGCTGACCAGAGGTATGGCTGATGTCAAAACACTCCATACGCTGGATAGGGTTTTCCCACTCTAAAGCGGCTTCCAGGTCGATGTAGCGTGCGAAAACAGATTTTTGTTGGCCGTATTGCGCTTCAAGTGCATTCAGCGCATTCGCCTGCGCCAATTGCAAATATTGTCGCTTTTCTTCACGCGCACCTTTGAACAATTTCACGCGATAATTGGCTTCCTGACTCAACAAATCCGCTATGGCAGATTCATCACTTAATGCTTTGGGTAAGACAATTTGTTTAGGGATGACCTTGTTCCCAGCCAAGTAGAATTGAAGCAGAAACGCTTCGAAGATTTCATCTTCTGTAGCCGTAGAGGGCACTTTGGGGAAAAAGGCTTTGCTACCCAACAACTGACTATCGCGAATAAACATTACCTGAATACACGCCATGCTTCCTTTGAACGCAAAGCCGAAGATATCCATTTCATCCTGGGTACCCGCTACCCACTGTCTTTCCTGCACTTTACGCAATGCGTTGATCTGGTCGCGATAACGGGCTGCCGCTTCGAAATTAAGCTGCTCGCTGGCCTTTTCCATTTTTTCTACCAGCGAGTTAATAACCTGCTGATTTTTGCCTTTCAGAAACAGTCTTACCCACTGCACTTGCTCGGCGTATTCGTCGTCGGATACATAGCCTTTTACGCAAGGCGCGGAACATCGCTGCATTTGATACTGCAGGCAAGGTCGGCTACGAGCGCGGTAGTAGCTGTCTTCGCACTGACGAACCGGGAAAAGCTTCTGCATTGAACGCAAACTCTCGCGTACCGCCCAAGCACTTGGATACGGGCCAAAATATTCGCCTTTCTTTTTTTGTGGCCCGCGATGAAACGACAACCTGGGGTGTTCGTGATCAGACAGAAAAATAAACGGATACGATTTATCGTCGCGTAATAACACGTTGTAGCGCGGACGATACTTTTTGATGAAGTTATTTTCCAGCAAAAACGCTTCGGTTTCGCTGTTCACTACCGTGACGTCCATCTGCGCGATCTGGCTTACCAGAGCTTTGGTTTTTGGGCTGTCGACGGTTTGTTTGAAATAACTGGAGACGCGCTTCTTAAGGTTTTTGGCCTTACCCACGTAAATAACGTCACCAGCCTCGTTATACATGCGGTACACGCCAGGCTGGTGAGTGAGTGTTTTCAGAAACGCTGAAGCGTCAAACTGGCTCATTAATTCAGGTATTAGGCCAAATCAATCAGCTTATGACGTAACGCTAAATGCGTTAACTCGACGTCAGTACTGATATCAAGCTTATCGAACAAGCGATATCGGTAGGTGTTGACTGTTTTTGTAGCAATGTGTAGCTGCTCTGCTATGTCCGGCACTTTCTGGCCGCGGGTAATGCGCATCGCAATATCCAGTTCCCTGCCCGACAAGTCGGTAAACGGATTATCGTTATCCGGCATTAACTTACTCATGGCAATACGCTGAGCGATTTCAGGACTCAGGTACTTCTGCCCTGCAGCTACTTTGTAGATAGCGTCGATCATCTCTTTTGACTCGGCATCCTTGGTCAAAAAACCAAACGCCCCCGCCTGGATAACCTGCATAGGAATCGGGTCTTCTTTCTGCATTGATAAGCCGATCACGCGGATGTTCTCACCAATACGTAAAATCTGACGCGTCGCTTCAAATCCGCCCATTCCGGGCATATTCAAATCCATAAGCACCACATCCGGTGCATATTTACGGCAATATTTTACAGCTTCTTCGCCGTCTTTAGCTTCACACACAATTGAAAAATCAACCACATCTTCAAGGATGCGTTTGATACCTGTTCTCACCAGGTCATGATCATCAACTAATGCAATTTTGATCATGTGAATCTCACTTTGGCTATTTATAGTCGTTATTTGGAACTGTCCAATACCCTGCCCGCCTGACTACTGCGCGAGCAAATTGCACCTATTCCTGTGCCTAACGCTCATAATAATCAATATTAACAACGAAGGTAAGTGTTTAAGTTAGGTAAATTAAATTTTAATGTAACCGGTAGACATTTTGGTAATGAAGTCAACTCTATACCGCGTGTTTAGGCTGCTAAACACGTGAATAACAATGCTTCATTCCCCCATTCGTTTGAGCGCTGTTTCGCGGGCAATAAAAAACCCGCAACAATGTGCGGGTTTCTTAAATATGGCGGAGAGTGAG
>NZ_CFIDRX010000263.1:0-3855 GCF_984433645.1 Marisediminitalea sp. | reverse complement strand
GGTAAACACAATGGGGTAGTTGACTACCAGCTTTTGAAACTCCGACACCACCACTGGGATCAGATGCGCATTAGCGCCAATATGTGGCACCTGCTGCGGGTTGATTTTAAGTGCCTTATGGGCATTGGGGTTGAGGGCAACTAAAGACATATACAGGGCTCGCTTATTGTTATACTGGCTGTAAGCCGTATTGATTAATTTTGTTCAGTAAATCACGGTGAGTTGGCAAAGCGCTGAGCACCTTTTGCCTGGCCTGCTGATTTATTTGCAATTGTTGCTGCGCAAAAGCCTGGGCCACTTGCTGTTGACCAAAGCTCAAGTCTGACTCAAACCCCATGCCGTACATCACATACTGATAGCTGGCCGCCGGGAACACTTCATTGTTGCTGGTAAAGTCGTGGTCGTAAGGCGGGTGATAGCGCCATAAATCCAATAGCTCTTGCAGGCTGTCCGGGATGGTAGCGGGATCACAGTTGTCGCGCCAAAACGCGGTGTCAGTGCGCTTGGTAAGCATGTAATGCAACTTCAGGAAATCAATAATGCGCTGCCAGCGGTACTGGAAGGTCTGGTTAAACCGCTTGGCGATAATTGGCATTGTTGCGCGGTTTACCGGCAGTTGCTCTGCCAGCATGGTGGCCGATAGCTCTACCAGTACTAAAGCTGAGGCTTCCAGGGGTTCTAAAAATCCTGCAGACAGACCGACGGCGACACAGTTGTTGTGCCAGAAATGTTCGCGATGGCCGCTTTGAATCTGGATCTGTTTTACCGACAAGTCGTTAAATTGCGGGCCGACATACTGGGCTAGCTGGTCCAGCGCTTGTTGCTCACTCTGGTAGCGCGATGCATAGACATGCCCCACGCCACGGCGGCTTTGCAAGCCAATATCCCAAATCCAGCCCGCCTGTTGCGCAGTCGAAATAGTATGGGTTGCCACCGGAGCGTCCGGGCTGTCGTAAGGCACGTGCACCGCCAGCGCGCGGTCAATAAACAGCACGTCATCACAGGGTACAAAAGGCACTTTGTAGTGTTTGCCGAGCAGCAACGACTGAAAGCCGGTACAGTCTACAAATAAATCACCGTCTATTTCACCAGCCTGTTGAGTTTGAATAGCTCGGATATCGCCATTGTCATGGGCTATTACACCGGTTACGTCTGCCAGCACGTGCCGGACATTGAGTTTTTCTGTGCAGTGACGGGTTAAAAACGCGGTAAATTTGCCTGCATCCAGGTGATACGCATAGTTTGCAACTGCGCCAAATTCGGCATGACGAATCGATTTCGGTGCGCGGTTGTGTTCACACAAGGCTTCCTGAAAGCACACTGCATTCGAAAACGATTGCTCAATAGTGTCTTGATGTTGTTGCCAGTAAGGCCCCAGGTTGCCCTGACTGAATCCTTGCGGCAGCATGAGTGGATGATAGTAGAAGTCGTTGGCGTCGCCGGTTACCCAGCCTGCGAATTTAGCGCCTTGTTTAAAACTGGCGTCGCATTCACGAATAAAATCGGTTTCTCGAATCCCCAGTTTGATCAGGGTGTTACGCATGGTTGGCCAGGTGCCTTCACCCACGCCAATCGTAGGAATATTCGGGGATTCAACCAGCACCACCTCTACCGGGTGATGGGCTTTAGTGGCATGTTCAGCCGCAATGCGACCCGCGGTTAGCCAGCCGGCTGTGCCGCCGCCAACGATTACCACTTTGCGAACAGGTTGTGATGCACTTGTCACCGTAGTTACCTCATTTATTATTGTGTAAAGGCACAGCGTACTGTGCGTTTACATAATAATAGCCAGCGTGCGCGAAAGGGTGACACGCACGCCAGCCGGGGCACTCGTTAGAATGAACCTCTTACACCAAACGCCCAGCGACGACCGCTGTCTTCAACTAACAGCATGTGGTTGCTGAAGCGTCCGCGCTTGTGCACGTACTCTTCGGTCAGGTTAATACCTTCAAAGAAGATCCCCAGTGAATCAGACAGCTCATAGCTGGCGCTCAGATCCAGTTGCTGGTAATCCTCAACGATAGTCGGGCCATCACCCTGAGACTGGGTTAACGACTGCACGAACTCACCACGCCAGTTGTAGGCAAGGCGGATCATAAAATCATCGTTTTCGTAGAAACCGACCAGGTTGTAGGAGTCACTCAGACCGGTCAGCGCAAACACCTGATTGATATTGTACGGGTCCAGCTTGGCATCGCTGTCGACCAGGGTCGCGTTAGCCAGTACACCAAAGCCAGAGTCGAAGCTGTGCTGCCAGGCCAGTTCGAAACCGTCAACAATGGCGTTTTCACCGTTGTTTGGCAGGGTATTGGTAAACACCGCCACACTGTCAGCGCCGTCCGGACCACTGCTGTCAGTCCCGGTAGACGGGTCAGTCAGCAAGCTGCCGTCACTTAGCGTAAAGGTGCGGTCTTCCTGGCTGTTCACAATGAAGTTAGAAACGTGCTTACGGAAGTAACCAATCGACGCGTAGCTGGCGATGTCGTAGTACCACTCAACAGACAAGTCGAAGTTGTCTGATTCAAATGGCTCCAGACCCGGGTTACCACTGGTCGAGGTTAAGTCACCACCCTGACGGGTTGTAGTAATAACCGTTACCGGCGACATGCTTTCCAACGTAGGACGTGTAATGGTGGTAGACACCGCTGCACGGGCAATCAGGTCGTCGGTGATTTCCAGCTTCATGCTGAAATTAGGCAGGATCACGTCGTAATCGGCGTCAACGTCGATAGGTTGCGCTTCGCCGTATTGCGCCAGCATTTCAGTCTGGTCCAGTACGGTTAACTGAATGATCGGGGCTTCGGTACCGGTTACCGACACATCGGTAGACTCGTAACGGAATCCGGCAGTACCCGACAACAACATGTCACCCACTTCGCCTTCAAAATCCATTTCTACATAAGCAGACAGGATTTGCTCTTCAACGTCGAAGCTGTTGTTGCGACGTACGGCATCAAAGCTAATGCTTGAGCCGTTAACGCTCTGGTAGTAGTTTTCCAGGAACGCGAAGTTGGCTTCACCGTTGTGTGCCAGCCATGACGTTGGCATACGGCCGCTGCCGCTTACACTGCTTAAGAAGTCGTTACCCGCGTTGAACACGTATTGCGCATCGGCAGGGATTTCCGGCAGGTCAGGGTAGCCACAGTACGTACAGTGAATACCAACGCCTTCGTTGTCCCAGCGGGTCAGGCTCTTGGTTTCGTTGCTGTACTGGGTACCAAAACGAATTTCTGTGATGCCGCCGTTGTCTGTGAAGTACTCACCGTCGAAACGCAGTTGCGTCACTTCATCTTCAACTGCCCAGCCACGACGTAACATAACGTGTGCACGACTGTTGTCTTTGTCCAGCAAGTCGCTCACGCCAGCTGGCGTCAGGCTGCTGTCATAAGCCGGGAAGCCGTCAACCGGAGAGGCCACGATGGCGCCGTCGATTTCTTGCTGACCGCTGTAAATGTTGGCGTTGGCATCAGCAAACATGCTGGCAACCGGCAGAATGTTGTCGTCAACCTGAAAGCGAACACGGTTTGCATAACCAATCAGAGACAACTGGTCACCGCCACCGTTGTTGGCTTCGCGTTCTGCGGTTGAATGGCTTAAATCAAACTTCAGGTTCAGGTTGTCGTTGTACTGGTAATCAAAGTTCAGGCCCAGTGACAGCGTGTCGGTCAGACGGTCGAAAGTCTTGGCGTGCATATCGGTCGCCAGACCCACTTCCTGGTACAAGTCGATAACCGTACCGTTTGCATCAACGGTAGGGCTCAGGCGATCGCCATTGGCATCGAACAGGCTACCGTCGTCGGCTACGCCCTGAATATTCGGCGCAGTGAACCAGTGACCGTAAGACGTGGCATTGGA
>NZ_CFIDRX010000262.1:0-3950 GCF_984433645.1 Marisediminitalea sp. | reverse complement strand
TTTTCTTTGTGAGCCATGGCATTGGTACGTTAGCTATTCCTTTCTACCAGATGACCTTAGGTGTCGACCCGCTGTTATTGGGATTGGTATTAACCATTCCTGTTTTTGTGTCTGCACTGATCAGCCCGTGGGTTGCCAGTGTCATCGACAAGCTCGCCAGTGTGCCTCACAGTCAGCGTGTGTTGCTCATTACCTCAGGTTGGATTTGCGCGGCGGCTTATGCCGCGATGTGGGCTGTACCCACAACCTGGAGTGTTGATCAGAGCATTGCCTATTTGCTGGCGTGTTCGCTTATTTTCTACTTCTTTGCCACCTTTATGACCGTGATCATGCGCTGTCAGGCCATGGAGGCGACATCGGACACCCATGGTATTACTTCTGTCATGGGCTTTACGTCGATCTTTGAAAAGCTCGGTTCAATTCTTTATTTCTGGCTGTTTCCTCTGGCCCAGTCAAAGTTTTTTGTGTCGCTGGCGGTAGGTATGAAAACCATCGGCCTCTGGGTCGCCGTGTTGTTGATTGGTTTGCTTTCAACGGTGGCCGGTGTACTGGGGAAGTCGCGCAATGCGGCAGCCATTGCTGCTGGTGCGTTTAAAGCAGACACTTCTGTGCCGTTTAACACGGCATTGCTCAAACAAATCAATCTGCTGTTTGTCGTCACTGTGTTGCAGTTCGGGTTAATTGGCGCCTGCGTCAACTTTGACTTTTACCTGCTGGTGTATTTTGTCGAGGGCGGTGATATTGCACAGGGCGCTTTCTGGAAAGGGTATTTGTCTACCGCTTATGCGGTTATCGGGCTTGCAACTATTCCGGTGATCGTGAAAGCTGGTAATCGGTTTGGAAAGAAGCAAACCCTGTTTGCTATCTATGCGCTGAACTGTATTAATGCGCTATCGAAATGGGTGCTTTATCAACCCGGTATGGATCACTGGTTAATTTTCGATGCGTTGCTGGGCGCGTGGATTTGGACTGCCCATTCGACCCTCGTGCCGGCGTTGTTGGCAGATGTGTGTTACGAAAACCAGCAGAAAACCGGCGTGCTTAGCGACAGCTATGTCGTAGGGCGGCACAATCGCTTTTTAAACTTCGGGTTGGTCCTGTCGTTTGTGTTGTCAGGCTGGATGCTCAATGTAATTGGTTTTGATGCCGACGCGCCGGGTGAGCAGGGCAAGGATGTATTGGTTGCCATGCAATGGATTCTGGTGGGCGGCAGTTTGCTGATCAGCCTGTGTGCGATGGCGGTATTATCGCGGTTCACTTTCGAGCGAACCGAGCCCACCGCCTGATTAAAGCATGCAAAATCGCTAACGACCGATAGCCAGACGTTAGCTGTGGGAAATCTCGACCACGCTCTCACGTTCGATCATTGACGACGTAAACAGGTGGGTCTTGTTCTCTGGTGTGGCGGCGTCTTTCGCCAGATCAATAGCCAGTTTTACCGCGTACTCCGCCATTTCCTCGATAGGATATTTAATGGTGGTGATGGTTGGAATACAGGCGCGGCACATAGCCGAGTCATCAAATCCCACTACCGACACCTGCTCAGGTACTTTGTAGCCATTTTTAACCAGTTCGTGGATCACGCCTACGGCCATCAGGTCGTTATAGGCAATCACTGCGGTAAAGGGCTCACCACGCTGGATGAGTTCCTGCGCGCAGGCTTTGCCACCTTCCAGGTTTGCCGTAGATTCCACCAACAAATTGTCGTTGAAGGTAAGGCCTTGCATCATAAAGCCCTGGCGCACGCCCAGCAGGCGCTGCTGAGGGTCACGGTTCTGATATATGCTGGTCGCCACTGCAATGGCTTCGTGCCCTTTGCTGGCGAGCAGGTCAACTATTTGCGCTGTGGACGCCACATTGTCGAACCATACACAGCGACTGGCGATCTTGGGAATGTAGCGGTTAATGATGACCAGACCTTTGTAACGTTCGCTTAACTCAATAAGCTGCTTGTCGGTCAGGTAGTCGCTGTGCAGAATGATGGATTCACAGCCTTTCGCATGCAGGCTCTCGATAGCCGCAATCTCAGATTCTTCTTCGTAAAGGGAGTTACAAATCAACAGGCTGTAGCCGACATCTCTGGCCGACACTTCGGCACCGGCTGCCAGGTTGCCAAAGAACTCCATAGAGATTTTCGGTGTGATCAGCCCTACATTGGTGGTGTGGCGATTTACCAGCGACTGGGCTGAGACATTGGGTTTGTAACCCAACTCCTGAATGATCTTTTGCACCCGAGCACGACAGGCATCGCCCACTTTGCCTTTGCCGTTGACGACCCGTGATACTGTAGCGGGAGAAACGCCTGCCACACGGGCAACATCATTGATAGTGACCACTCTGAATCCTTCGCTTTCATTTAATCCCGCAATAGTAAATGTCATTTACTAAATAAGTCAAAGCGCTTTCCCTGATATTTCCCTTATGTTTTTCATTTGAACCGGGTGTTGCGGGAAAGGTTTTCCCTTGTTGTTCTAAATGGCACGTCGTATTTGATGTGAACGGCAACACTGGTTGTTTATTGTTTTTGTCTTTTAACTGTTTGTAATTATTGTTTTTTGTTTGTTTTCGCCTATTGATTTACAGAAGTGCCAATAAACCCGCTAGCGTGATCTACCTTGTAATTTGCGCTATTTTAGTGAAATATGAGGGAAAACGTTTACTTAAATTTAACGCTATGAAAACACAACATGCACGCTGGCTGGTAGTCCTTGCCATACTGACCCTCTGCGGTTTTACGCAATGCCACAGTGATGAATCGGCTCCTACGCCTGCCATTGAACCTGAACACATCAATCTGGGTTGGCGTTTTATACGCGGCGACAACCCGGACTATAAGCAAACAGACTTTAATGACGGTGCCTGGCGAACGGTGTCGCTGCCGCATGACTGGTCTATAGAAGATATTCCCGGCACGCAGAGTCCGTTCAGCGCAGAGGCGAACGACGCCTATAACACAGGGTATGCCGTGGGTGGCATTGGCTGGTATCGCAAGTCGCTACCGGTTATAGACCCTGCAAAGCAGTATCTGCTTGAGTTCGACGGTGTGTATATGAATGCCACCGTGTATGTGAACGGCCAGGAAGCTGCGCAACACTATTACGGGTATACCGGCTTTCAGGTGGATCTGACACCGTTCCTGCAAGCAGGCGAGGGCAATGTTGTCGCCGTTCGGGTGTACAACAACGAAAAGAACAGTCGCTGGTACAGTGGCTCCGGCATTTACCGGGAGGTGACGTTACATGAGCTGCCTGCAACGCACATTGTGCGGTGGGGAACGTCGGTAGTGACTTCATCGGGTAACGGTGGCGACAGCGCGACATTGTCTATTTCAACGAAGCTAAACCTGGCGGACGGTAATATACCGACAGGCCTGGAGCTTGAGCAAACTATCACCGTTGACGGGGAAAAGCCTGTCGTATGGCGCACGCCGGTAACCGGGAGTTCGCTGCAGCGCGTTACCCCTGTCGCCAATCCTCACTGGTGGCAGCCTGCATCGCCGGTGTTATATACCCTGACTCAGCGGTTGCTGAAAGGCGATCAGGTGATCGACACGCTGGCTACCCAATTTGGTATTCGCACTGTTGAGCTGTCATCAACGCAAGGCTTTTTGTTGAACGGCACACCACTGTTGCTAAAAGGCATGAATATTCACCACGACAACTATTTGCTAGGCGCGGCAGCGCATCCAAAAGCGGAGCGTCGTAAGGTAAAAAACATTTTGGCTGCGGGCTACAATGCCGTTCGTAGCGCACATAATCCGCCGTCCAGTGCGTTCCTGCAGGCTGCAGATGAATTAGGTTTACTGGTGATCAACGAAGCTTTCGACGCCTGGAACACCCGCAAATGGGATAACAGAAACGATTATTCGTCGGTATTCAAGCGCGACTGGCAGCGCGATTTAACCGACTTTGTCGCCCGCGATATTAACCACCCCAGTATCATTATGTGGA
>NZ_CFIDRX010000261.1:0-3954 GCF_984433645.1 Marisediminitalea sp. | reverse complement strand
TCCGCAAGTCTTTCCAGGCCTTGCGTCGCTCGGAAGAAAAATTTCGCCAGTTTTTCTCGTCACATGCTGTGGTGATGCTGATTCTGGATGATCAAGGCAATATTATTGATGCCAATGAGGCCGCCGGTAAATTTTATGGCTATGACGTGTCGCAGTTGGTTAGCATGCGTATGCAGCAAATTGATCAGTCAGACGATGACACGGTAAAAGACAATATTCAGCAAGCCTTCATGCGCGCCTCCAGTCGGTTTGTTCGCAAGCACCAACTCGCTGACGGTTCCATTAAAAACGTAGAGGCGTTTTCAACGCCAGTAGACATTGCCGAGCGACCATTCTTATTTACTTTGATTATTGATATCACCGAAACGCTGGAATATCAGGCGCGTTGGGAATTGAGCCAGCACGTATTTAATCACAGTCTTGAGGGCATCATAGTGACGGATGCCGAACAACACATAGTGTCAGTTAACCCCGCTTTTTCCGTTATTACCGGTTACAGTGAAACAGAAATCATTGGGAAGAAACCTAGCGTGCTGGCTTCGGGTATTCATCCGCCGTCTTTCTTCAAAAAGATGTTTCAGGCATTAGATACTGACGGATTCTGGCGCGGTGAGATTTGGAATAAACGAAAAAGCGGCACGGTTTTTCCTGAGCTATTGAGCATTTCCGTTGTACGGGGAGAGCAAAATGACGTTAACTATTACGTTGCCGTGTTCTCTGATATTACACAAATTAAGCAATCTGAAGAAAAGCTGGAGCGACTCGCCCACTACGACTCGCTGACCGGGCTACCCAATCGCGTGCAGTTTAAATTGCATTTACATCACGCCGTTTGCCGGGCAGAACGACACGAAGCCAGCTGTGCGTTGTTATTTCTGGATTTGGACAGATTCAAAGTGGTAAATGACTCTTTGGGGCATATTGCGGGTGACGAACTGTTGTCAAAAGTGACAGAACGTCTCGCATCCAGATTAAGAAAGTCCGATATTCTGGCCAGAATGGGCGGCGACGAGTTTGTTTTGTTAATTGAGGAATATCATCATCAGTCTGAATTGGTTACGCTGGCCAGTAACTTAACCCAGGAACTTAATAAGCCGTTTTATTTGTCGGGCGACCACGAAGTCAACGTTGGGGTGTCTATTGGCATCGCGCGTTTCCCACAAGACGCCAATAACGCCGATGACCTGTTAGTTCGGGCCGATGCTGCTATGTATCGTTCGAAGAAAACCGGTGGGGCAAACTTCGCCTTCTATACGCAGGATATTCTGGTTGAAGCGAACAACCGGTTAACCATTGCGGCTGAACTCAAACGCGCTGTGGCCGAAGGCGAACTGGAGCTGTATTTACAGCCTCAGTTCGACATTGTTAATCAATGTGTGGTGGGGGCCGAAGCGTTGTTGCGTTGGAATCATCCGGTGAAAGGCTTCTTAACACCTGCTGACTTTATTCATATCGCAGAACAGACCCGGTCGATTCGTTTTGTCACCCAATGGCTGGTTAAGGAAGTCTTCTCCATTGTGGAACGCTGGCAGGCTCATGGACACGATCTGTTTTTATCGTTCAACGTATCTGCCCTGGATTTATCGGACTTCGAACTTGTCGATGCTATGCATAATACGGCGAGGCAGCACAACGTTGACGCGAAGCGCATCGAGCTGGAAATTGTGGAAAGTGCCATTATTGAGAATTTTCAATCGGCCAGCAATATTCTGAATACGTTACGGGAAACCGGATTCTCGGTCGCAATCGATGACTTTGGGACGGGGTATTCGTCGCTGGCTTATTTAGACAAGCTACCGGTAGATAAATTGAAAATAGACCGTGAGTTCACCGGAAAACTGGGGGCTGATGATCAGGGGGGCGTGGTTAAGTCTGTCATCGACCTGGCGGCAAACTTCGGGTTAAGAGTCATTGCAGAAGGGGTGGAAACGCCAGAGCAAGAAATGCATTTACAGCGGCTGGGATGCGCCCGTGCACAAGGATACTACTACAGCAAACCCTTACCGGTAAGTCAGTTCGATAAAACCTTCCTGCAACTCAGCCGCGTATAGTCAGTTTAGGCGTACGTATCAATATTTTGCCCTACGTTGCCACTTGGCGCGGGTTTGGATTCCGGCACCGGAGCAGGTTCTCTGCTGGATTCTAATGAAGCCTGGCGCTGAGGCTCAGGTGGAGCGGGTTGTTCGTTTCTAACCGGTGCTGGCTGAGCATAGGTCTGAGCTGTGGAAGACTGACTGATTTCCATAGGAACCCCAATATTCTGGATGGTTAAAGTTTAATCATTATAGTGCACTTTACTGTAATTCACACTCTGCTGTTTTGTTTTATTACTAATTTGAAAACAGCAGCGGAGTTAACTGACCATGCATAAATTCCGCAATGAGGGGTTGTCCTTTCTCATTGGGGTGAATACCGTCACGCTGCATTAACTCATCATTCAAGGCAATGTCCTGCATGAAAAAAGGCACCAGCGTTACATTCTGTTGGGCCGCTACCGTGTCAAAAGAGTTACCGAATAACTGATTGTAGCGACGGCCGTAATTGGTGGGGATTTCCATATCCTGCAAATACACCTCGGCACCCTCAGCTTTGACCAGTTCTATCATTTTTGACAGGTTTTCCTGAAGCTTGGTGACGTTATGTCCCTGCAGGCCGTCATTACCACCTAACTCAATAAGTACGTGGGTGGGGGCATGTTGGTCCAGTAACCGGGGAAGCCTCGCCAGTCCGCCATCAGATGTTTCGCCACTAATCGCAGCATTTATCACTTCGACCTTGCGGTTCTCGTCCAGCCAGATATTTTGTAACAAACTAACCCAGCTTTGTGCTTGCAATAACCCATACCCGGCACTTAGGCTATCACCTAGGATCAACAATTTAATTTCTGCTGTTTGTCCGACAGAAGCGTCGGTTGAGCGGTCATCTGCCGCTAACAGGTGATCTGAATACATCAACAGTGGTATTACTAGTACGAGCTTACTTACCTGTTTGCACGACGTGATCAGGCTATTGAGAGCATTTCGAAACACGAAAACGATTACTCCTGTATGATTGAAACTAAAAACATTACTAAGACAGTGACTACGAGTGAAGGTTCGCTACAGATCCTTCAGCCAATTTCATTTCAAGTCAAGCCGGGCGAGTCGATTGCCATTGTAGGGGCGTCAGGTTCCGGTAAATCCACCTTACTGAGTCTACTGGCCGGGCTCGATGAAGTCAGTGCCGGTGAGATATTCCTGGATGACGCGCCGCTTCACACCATGGATGAAGAACAGCGTGCACAACTTCGCGGCGCCAAGGTAGGGTTTATATTCCAGAGCTTTATGTTGGTGCAGAGTTTGACTGCCATAGAAAACGTGATGCTGCCCGCGGAAATCGCCGGGTTATCCGATCCCAAGAAACGCGCCCAGGACATTCTAGAGCAAGTGGGGTTAAGTCACCGCGCGCACCATTATCCAAATCAATTGTCGGGCGGCGAGCAGCAACGTGTCGCGATTGCCCGCGCCTTTATTGGTCAGCCAAAGATTCTGTTTGCCGATGAACCGACCGGTAACCTGGATGCCGCCAACAGTGAAAAAATTGAAGACCTGTTATTCGAGCTAAACCGTGAAGTGGGGACCACATTAGTGTTAGTGACCCACGACAATACGCTGGCGACAAAGTGTGACAGACAGTTGCGGATGCAGGCGGGTGAGCTCACCGAAATTACCTCACAAAGTAACGTTAAGCCGTTTCTGGCTTCTGCAGGTGAAGGGAGCCGGTAATGGTGACAAATCTTGCGTGGCGGCTATTTAAGCACGAAGCCAGACGCGGCGAACTGACGATCATTCTGTTCGCCATTATTCTATCGGTTGCTGCGGTACTGTCGTTGTCGTTATTCAGTGAGCGATTGCAAGGAGCGCTGGTAGAGCGTTCATCACAGTTCATTGCTGCTGATAGTCAACTGAGAGCTGC
>NZ_CFIDRX010000260.1:0-3980 GCF_984433645.1 Marisediminitalea sp. | reverse complement strand
GGTAAGAAATCAGGCAACGGCGAAACTTTATTCTGTACGCCGTGCAACAACTGATAACCTTGCGCGGCTTTGGAAGTATCACTCAGCCTGACCGGCAACTTGCCGGGCAAAAGGTTAGCCAACTCGAACATGCGCAACAAATTACCCTGCTTGAGCTCCAGTTCAATTTCACAAATCGGCGACGCATTTTGCTGTTGTGGAGTACTTACCTCCCCCATATCCACCACCAGCTCAATCTCGGCATCCTCGAACACCAAATCGAATTGAGTGCGACTAAAATGTGTGCCGAATTGTTTGGTTAACCGCGTATTCAGCGACTTCCCATCCTCGCCTTCCGGCCATTGCATTGTTTCGAACAGCGTCAAATCGGGCTGTTCATTGGCCAGGGGAACATTGAGCTCCAGGCGCTGATGCAGTCCTCCACTGACTTTGCCATTGGTTTTCACTGTCTGTTCAAATTCACCATTGGCGCCGCGCACTCGCATACCGATTTTGTGTTGCTGAAACAGATGTTCTGGCGTGTCGTAGTAATCGTTCTGCAAGAACGACTGACCTTGCTCTTCAATGTTTACGCCTTTTTCCTTTAACAATGGAAAAACGGCGTCTTTTAGCGCTTCCAGCGGGTTGTCACGGACAACAAATTTAATTTCGGTTTCTGACATGTGATGTACTATGAAAATAGCGGTGCGGTATATGGCTGGTACATTACCTGCCCATCGGGATTTTGGCAATGTTGCCGTGCTGGTTATAGCAAGTGACTGGCAGGCTTGCCTTTCTGGTCAACACCCCCTAACATCAGTGCTTTCGTTTAGGTGGTTAGGAACGTTATGCGATTGCTTTCTGTTATTTTCGGTTTATTGGTTGTTGTTTTGCCAGCAGGTGCGCAAGAGACCAGTGAACAGCCCGGCGCTTATATTGCCGATGATTTGATCGTATACATGCATTCTGGTGCGGGGCGTAATTACCGCATTATCGGCTCTATTGAGGCAGGCTTACCGGTCACCGTGCTGCAGCGTAGTGATGATGGCAGCTTTACGCAAATTCAGGATGGTGACGGTCGACAGGGTTGGGTAGAAACCCAATACCTGATTAACACGATGTCACGTCGGGTTCAGTTACCTGAGTTAAGTCAGCGCCTGGCCGAAAGCGAACAGCAACGCAATACACTGTCGTCGAGAGTGCAAAAATTAACTCAGCAACTTGCACAAGCCAGGCAACAAGTCACCGAACTTGAAGCTGACAAGGCAGAAGCACAGCAACAGATTGCACAGCTAAGCGAACAAATTCAATCTCAGGATACCGAAGAGCTGTACCGTATGTTTACTTACGGCGGCATTGTGGCCGGTGCAGGCGTGCTTCTGGGCATTATAATTACCTTCATTCCTAAGCGCAGACGCCGCAACGACACCTGGATGTAATCCTTCATATGAACACGCCTGGCATCCAGGCGTGTTCATTCCATTACATTCTGAATAGCCAGTACACTCCGAGTAATACAAAGCAGGTTGACGCTGCAAGCCGAACTTGCTTCATCGGCAAAGCTTTCATTACGGGTTCCCCAAGGTAAACAACCGGCACGTTGGCGGCCATCATGCCCAGCGTTGTCCCCAGCGTTACCCAGCCAAGGTGTTGATATTCACCAGCCAGTAACACCGTCGCTATCTGCGTTTTGTCACCCATTTCAGCCAGAAAGAAGAGTACGGAGGTAGCCAGAAAAGCGCCGTAGCGGTCAAAAGAAGACGTTACCGCCTCCTCTTTATCCGGGATCAACAGCCATAGCCCCACAACAATAAACGCGCCGGCAAACAGTCCGTTACTTAACCCGGGAGTTAACCAGGCGGACAACCAGATTCCCGCCCAGGCAGAAAAGGCATGATTGAGTAGTGTAGCGAACAGTATTCCTGCGACAATCGCGAGGTTGTTTTTAAACCGGACGGTCAGTAACAAGGAAAGGAGTTGCGTTTTGTCACCGATTTCAGCAATAGCAACAGTGGTTAATGAAGAAAGAAAGGCTTCCATTAATGATTCCGGCGGGACAGTACAGACATAAGACAACAGCCGGCGTCCCGCTCTGGACCGGTTATTGTCTTAGGTCTTGCTAATAGTGATAAGGCCTCTTGACCTACAACCACGTCGTTACCATGGAAATGCGTTCCAAGTGTGTTGATAACGACTCTCTTGCGAGAAAGCTACTCCCCTAACACGAAACAAGGCACAAATGTGTACTTGTACCTTGATGTCGATTGAGTTTACAGACTTTTTTGATTCCGCCAATCGTTTTGCGACAAACGACTGGCGTTCAGGATGAAAACCTACTCGTCCTCTTCAACCATAGTCATCAGTGACGTATTGCCGCCTGATGCTGTGGTATCGGTGCTAATGGTCTTCTCCGTCATCAGTCGCTGAATCAGTTTGTCATTATACTCAGCGGTGATCACTGGCAGGATGGCGCCTTCGCGCTCAGCCAGCATGGCCGTAATGTGGGCCGTACGCTCGGTATTACTGTCTACCACTACGCCAGCTAACTTCTCGTCCATTAACAGTGCGTCCAAATGACCCAGTTTAGCAACCTGGAACACTGCTTCAGGCGCACCTACTGCCTGGAATTTGTCTTTCACTGCCAGCGCTTCTTCGTAGAAGAGTTCAGACACAACCGACACCACGCAATTACCCGTGGCCAACGCCGTTACAATCGAAAGCGCCCAGTATTCAAAGGTTACTTCTTTGTCGGCAAAACAGACCAGAATACCGCGTGGCTCAAGGTACAGTTTATTAGATTCACCTGTAGGCCCCGGCAAGGTGATGGGTTTTGCCAACTTCTTCTCGATACTCATCAATTGTGAACGGGCAGAAGCCAATGTGCGATTGAGGTCGTCAGCCAATTCTTCAACGATATCGACGGTTGCCAGTTTCGCCAGAAGCTGACGCACTTTAGATATACGCTCGTTAAGCGGTGTATGACGCCACAGTTCTTCGACTTCGCAGGCTTTACGCATAATAGACGCTGCCTGACTTGCCTGTTCAGGTGTACCTGACAATGCATTATCCGGGCTGATATCGTCGGCCAGTTGCGTAGGCTTAGGTGTCGCTTTTTCCATCATCAGGCGAGGCAGGTAGTTAGGACCGCCGGCTTTTGGCCCCGTGCCAGACAAGCCTCGACCACCAAACGGCTGTACGCCGACAATGGCACCGATCATGTTGCGGTTTACGTATACATTCCCCACTCGACAGCGTGCGGCAAGTTCGTTGGCGCGTTCTTCAATACGGGAGTGGATCCCCATCGTCAGACCAAAGCCAGTGTCGTTAATTTGCTGAAGTACGTTGTTCAGGTGTTTAGCCTTATATCGCACAACGTGTACAACCGGGCCAAAGACCTCGCGGGTTAACACACTTAAGTCACTGATCTCATAGAGCGTCGGTGGGAAGAAGGTGCCTGCCGCACAGTCTTCCGGCATAGACGACTGATACAGAAGCTTGCCGTTTTCCTGCATGTACACTTCGTGTTCTTGCAGTGACTTGAGGGCTTTCTCGTCAATGACCGGGCCTACATCGGTGCTGAGCCAGGCAGGGTCGCCGATCTGCAGCTCTTTCATAGCCCCTGTCAGCATGCTGATAATGGTATCGGCGATGTCCTCCTGCACGAATAACACGCGCAAAGCCGAGCAGCGCTGACCGGCGCTTTGGAAACCTGAGTGTATTACATCGTCTACGACCTGTTCCGGTAATGCCGTTGAGTCGACAATCATACAGTTCTGGCCACCCGTTTCAGCAATCAGAGGTACCTGCTCACCGCCTCGTTGCGCCAGTACTTTTGATATGTAAGTACCTGTTTGTGTAGAGCCGGTAAACATAACCGCTTTAATGCGTTCGTCTGGCAGCAGCACACTGCCTACATCCGGCCCTTTGGCGATGACTAATTGCAAGGCGTCATCCGGTAAACCAACGGCACGCATCATTTCTACTGCGCGTACCGCTATCAT
>NZ_CFIDRX010000259.1:0-4017 GCF_984433645.1 Marisediminitalea sp. | reverse complement strand
TGTGCCTGAGCAAATCTTGTGGACATCAGACAACGATTTCCGCATTCAGTTAGGTACCAATACTGAAGCCTTGTCTGAAGATCACACGTATGAGAGCTTCCTGCCAAACCTTGATGTATCGTTAAACATCACTGACGATTTGAAAGCACGTGCGTCATACAGCATGACACTGGCACGACCAGCCTACAATCAGATGTACACTGCGACCAGCATTGGTGCGCCAGGTCGTCCGACATACCTGGGTGGTGTTGCATCGGGTAGCCGTGGTAACGCGAAACTGGATCCGCTGCTGTCTAACAACTTCGACTTGTCACTTGAGTATTACTACGATGACGCCAGCATGGTGTCAGTCGGTTACTACCGCAAAGACGTAGAGAACTTTGTAGGTACTCAGCAGGTTTCACAAAGCCTGTTCGGCTTGCTGGATGCGACGTCTGGTGCCGCTGGTACAACGTCGGGTGACGCGATTGCTGCATTGGAAGACCGCGGTATTGAAGTGACAGAACGTAACTTCTTCACCATGACTGCCTTACTTGCAAATCCGGATGCTTATCCAAACGGGGCTGACGACTTTGAAGAAGGTCAGTTATTCGCAGACGAAGTATTCGCTGCTTATGATGTAGCGCCAGAAGCGGGTGACCCGTTACTGCAGTTTGAAGTTACTCAGCCAGTGAACAACCAAAGCGCACGTATCTCTGGTTACGAGCTAGCCTGGCAGCACTTCTTCGGTGAGAGTGGCTTTGGTTATCAGGCTAACTTCACCATCGTAGACGGTGATATCGGTTACGATGTCGGTGCAGATCCATCGCTTGATCAGTTCGCTCTGGAAGGTCTGTCAGACAGTGCCAACATCGTATTTATCTACGAGAAAGATGGTCTGTCAGCGCGTGTTGCTTACAACTGGCGTGATGCATTCCTGTCAGAAGTTAACCGTTCTGTATCATCAGTACGTAACCCGTTATTTGTTGACGAGTACGAGCAGATCGATATCAACGTGAGCTACGACTTCAGTGAAGATCTGACTGTGAGCATGGACATCATTAACCTGACTGAAGAAGGTCAGCGTCAATATGGCCGTAGCTACAACAACACGTTCTTTGTACAAGAACTGGACAGACGTTTCGTGTTGAGCGCACGTTACAACTTCTAATCTGTCAAAGGCTGCCTGATTGGTTGGGTCAGGCAGCCACTTCATTACCGCCAGATTCTGGTTTACCTGCATTAGTTGGTAGAGGTAGGATGCACACTGGCGGTTCATTTTTAGGGACAGTCTGAATAAGCCTTTGAACAATTAGCACATTTGCCGAATCACGGTGAATGGTTCTGCCATAGTCAAATTGGGTTTATTGATACTTTTCTTAGCAATAATGCGAAGTATGTTATGTCAAATATTACAGTGTTAAACAACATTGACCACGGTGCGCTAAAGGTCGATGTCAATCCTGCCAGTAATCCTTCACTGAATGTGAATCGCACGCAGGTCTATGCTTCAGAAATTGCCGATCTTCAAAAAGAGTTTCCTGTTCTTATTTACCGTGATGAAGCCACTGAGGCACTTCAGCTACATGCCATACTGGGTCTGGAAAAAGACGAAAATCTGTTTCTCGACGACAACGGCTGGACAACTCGCTTTGTGCCGTCGCTGCTGGCAAGAGGCCCGTTTAGTATTGGCTATCCAAAGGTCAGTGAAGAAGGGGAAAAACCGACCCCGATGATTTGTATTGATCTGGACGATGCCCGGGTAAACGAAGCGTCTGGTGAAGATATCTTTTTACCAATGGGCGGTGAGTCTGGTTATCTGCAATACGTGAAAAAGGCGCTGCAGACTGTGGAAACCGGTGCACAATATAATCAGACCTTGTTTGCCCTGGTCACTGAGATGGATTTGCTTGAGCCTGTTTCGGTAGAAATTAAATTAAGTAATGTGGAACAGGTAAAACTGAATAACTACTACACCATAAATCAACAGAAACTGGCTGCGTTAGCCCCTGAGCAACTGGCGCGATTAAATCAGTACGGTATGCTGGGGCCACTTTTCTTATTAATGGCATCGATGGGCAATTTTCAACAACTTATCGCCTTAAAAAATGCCAGGAACGCAATGATTTAAACAGGGTAAGTGTCATGGCAACACAATCTGTATTGGTTCTTGAGGGCATCACGCCTGACAATATTCCGTTCGACGATTTATTTGCGCTGAACAAGCCTGTTATTCTGAAAGGTCTGGTAAAAAGCTGGCCGTTGGTGCAACAGGGGCTGTCATCGGCAACTGATGTGCTCGATAGCTTAGCGAAGGGTGACAGCGGAAATCCCTTGTTGGTATACAAGGGGGGGCCAGACATTGCGGGCCGGTTTGGTTATAACGATACCTGCACAGGATTCAATTATGTCACCGAAAAAGCGCGTCTTGCCGACGTGCTTTCACAAATTCGCGATCAGCTCAGCCAGGATGAGCACGATTATTTGTACATTAATTCACTGCGGTTTGATCAAGGCCTGCCTGCACTGTCTGCGCAGAACACGCTGCAATTTACGCATCCTGAGTTTGAAAATAATCAACCCGTGCCGAAGATTTGGATTGGCACAGAGTCGGTGGCCGCCGCCCATTTTGATCAGCCCAAAAACATCGCTTGTTGTGTATTGGGTAAACGTCGATTTACGTTATTTCCACCCGAGCAGGCCGAGAATTTGTATCCCGGCCCTCTGAGCCCGACGCCCGGTGGACAGGTGGTTACCGTTGCCAGTCTGGCGAACCCGGATTTCGATGCCTATCCGAAACTTAAAACTGCACTGGACAATGCGTATATCGCTGATTTGGAGCCGGGTGATGGCTTGTACTATCCGAGCATGTGGTGGCATGAGGTTGAAGCCCGGGACAGATTTAATGTCATGGTGAATTTTTGGTGGATGGCAGCAAAACCGTTTCTCGGTAACCCCATGGACACCTTGTTGCACGGCATGTTGAGTTTACGGGACAAACCAGAGAGTGAAAAAGCAGCATGGCGAGCCTTGTTTGACTATTATGTTTTTGGTGATCCGACTAAGGTGACAGACCATCTTCCGCCAGAATGTCACGGGCCACTGGCGCCCATGACCGATATATCGGCGCGCAGAATGCGTGCCATGCTACTGAATAATTTAAACCGTTAAACGGGCGTGTAAATGACACAAAATAAAACCCGCGTAGTAATTGCCGGCGGCGGCACTGCCGGCTGGTTAAGCGCGTTTAGCCTGGTTACCCGTTTGGGTGCGTTGTTAGACATTACCCTGGTGGAGTCCGAGCAAATTGGCACAGTGGGAGTGGGCGAAGCCACCATCCCAACTATGTGCAACTTCCACCGTTTAATGGGACTCGATGAACGCGAGTTTATGGCGGCAACGCAGGCCACGTTTAAGCTTGGGATCCAGTTTGACAACTGGGGCAATCAGGGCGACAGCTATGTGCATTCCTTTGGTGAAATTGGCCAGCGATCCTGGATGGCGGAATTTCATGAATTTTGGATGGAAGCGGTGGCCAATGGGCAGCAGGATACCCTTGAGGACTACTGCCTGGAATTAAAAGCGGCAAAACAGAATAAGTTTGCCCTGAAAGTCGGCAATCGGCCGCTCAATTTTGCTTATCACCTGGATGCAACAGCCTACGCAGCCTACTTGCGCAACAAGGCTGAACAAGCTGGCGTAACGCGTATTGAAGGCAAGATTACAACGGTGAATAAACACCCGGACAGCGGGAACTTACGCGAATTGGTTCTGGACAACGACGCGCGTATTGAAGGCGATGTATTTATTGACTGCACAGGCTTCCGGGCTTTGCTGATCGGTGAAGCGCTTGGGGTAGGCTACGACGACTGGAGCCACCTGCTTGCTGCAGACCGCGCTATTGCCGTACAAACCACCGCCGTTGAGCCGCCCAGACCTTACACCATTGCAACTGCGCATAAGGCGGGTTGGCAGTGGCGAATTCCGCTGCAGTCCCGAGTAGGGAACGGTATTGTGTACAGCAGTCGTTTTTCTGAT
>NZ_CFIDRX010000258.1:0-4064 GCF_984433645.1 Marisediminitalea sp. | reverse complement strand
CCGGCGTGACAGGCCGGTATTCTAACCAACTGAACTACCGCTCCACATTTTCAATTATTTCAGCGATTTAACAAGAGTCTTTTCAGAAGCTTGCCCCTCACTGCGGCGCAGATAATACGGATTACACTGGGTCGAGTCAACGGTTTTTTTTACCAAACTGTCATTCTTTGAATCGTTTGCCTGTTTATTCGCCATATCGACGAAATAGGCACCGCATTGGTTAAATTTAGGGCCAAACCTCAAACCAATTCACGAACAAAGACTTAGTGTAACTGCGTAGCCAGCTCTGCTGTTTTGCGCCTGAACACACGTAGATGTGTTAAACACTGATTATTTGGCGTCGGGTGCTTTATTCTTTTTAAACTTCGCCAACAGACCACCCAAGAAGCCTTTCTTTTCTTCCCCAGCGTCATCACCCTGAGCCGGCTTTTTCGCTGCGGCTTTAGCTTTGCCTTTCCCTGCAGCCGAATCAGGCGGTAATTTTACTTTCGGGCGTTTAAGCCACATTACCACGCCAATTACGATGCCACCTAACACAATGATCCCGCCGTTCACGGCGATAAGCCAAATCATCAGTGTTTGTTCATCCATTCCTTCGGGCTCTGGCTCAGGTTCAGGCTCTGTAATGACCGTATCAATGTCATTCTCTGCGGCTGACTCCTCGATTTCGGGCTCAGGTAATTCTGGCTCAGCTACCAGGAAGGTGTACTCCGGGACGTCCAGAATAAAGTCCCTGCCATTCACCGTTTTGCCGTATGCTGTTAACTTGACGCGAAATATCCCGTAGTCAAAGGCAATAATAAGGTGCTCCCTGACGGCATCACTGGGCTCCGTCAGCGAGAAGTTTTGGACATCGCCATTGGGGTAACGCACTTTACCGTCGACCAGCAGTGAATTCATATCCACCAGGTTTCGATCTACATCGATAAGCAGTTTATGGTAGTCATTGCCGCCACCGTCCAGTTCGACATTCATGATCACCGGGTTAGGATACAACCGAATTGGCGGGTCAACCTGCTCTCGCGTAAACATAGGCGTGCTTACACGAAAAATAGGCTCCCACTCGCCTGCGGGTACCGCCAGGTTAAACTGACCGGTAAAGACGCCATCCAGCGGCGCTTCGTCCATGCCCCTGCCGTTGTCTTCGAACGTCGCTATTTGCTGATCGTCTGCGCCGAAATTGTCGAAGTTGGGGTTGTTGGTACTCACCAAATCAATAGTGAGTTCTACGACATCGCGAAACTGACTGTAATCAATGGGCTTGTCGCCGTTGGTGAGATAGGCGGTTTGCTTGAGGATTTCGCCGGAAAATAAGATGGGCGGTAAAGGGTCAGCGTGCAGTGCAATATCCGAAAGCACCATTACCCGACTTCCCGGCATAATTTGACCGACAGCCTGCCAGGGCCCGGGAACCGGGTTCTTGATATTGATCATGTCGTAGGTATCGGCATCGAACCAGAATATGTCTTTGCCATCTACCTGACTCTGGAAGATCTTCGAGCCGTCTGGACGCACCAGGACGACCGGTGCCGACCCGTATTCGCGGAAGAACACCATGGTGACTTCTTCCACGTTGTAGTCAATGCGAAAACGGTTCTGCATTAGCTTGATGCCGTTTTCGTACTCACTGCCAATTAACGATATCGGTGACGCGGCTTGTTCGGTATCGGTTTGCTGTTCAGCATTTGCAGCCGCGTCGATCTCATCACGCGATTGCGCATTCGCCTGCCCTATCGCTAGAACGAACAGCCACAATATTCCAGTACGTAAAATGCGTTTAAAAACCAATGCTAGCGCCCTATCCCGACAAAAAGAGTTAGAGGTTACGCCACAAACACTGTCCACCTTGTTTTTCAACCAGGTTCAGACGCTCCTCATGTTGTGTTAATTCATCGGCAGTGGCTTGAATAACCTTTAATTTATTTGCACCGCGTTCGATGCGTCTGATTATTTCCGCACCGCTTCCGGCTGACTGGTTATTGCCGGCCAGATTCAGATCTGTCTGACCGCCGGTCATCATCAGATAAACGTCGGCCAGAATCTCCGCATCCAGTAATGCGCCGTGGAGTTCACGGTGGCTGTTGTCTATACCGTAGCGCTTACACAAGGCGTCGAGGTTGTTTTTCTGACCCGGGTGCATATCGCGAGCCAGTACAAGGGTATCCAGAACTGTACAAATCTCCCGGGTAACCGTACCGGCAGTCGGCCCGTGCATGGCAAATTCGTGGTCCATAAAGCCCACGTCGAACGGCGCGTTGTGAATTACCAGCTGGGCGCCGCGAATAAAGTCGATAAAGTCCTGAGCCACGTCGGCGAAAAGCGGCTTGTCAGCC
Organism: Marisediminitalea sp.; assembly: GCF_984433645.1. NCBI lineage: Bacteria > Pseudomonadati > Pseudomonadota > Gammaproteobacteria > Alteromonadales > Alteromonadaceae > Marisediminitalea > Marisediminitalea sp. Next base: position 1,731 of record NZ_CFIDRX010000258.1, on the reverse strand, counting down.
AGAAATTCATTGGTAATACCGTGAACTTCAATGGCTTCCTGTTCGATTTCCCGCTGCGGATTGATATACACATGAAAATGGTTACCGGTTAAACGGCGGTTGACGACCTCAACACAACCGATCTCGATAATACGGTGCCCTTCTCTGGGTTCAATACCTGTTGTTTCTGTATCCAGTACTATTTGACGCATAAACCACTCTAAACTTTGGTCAGATTCCGGTAGTATACCAAGCCATTGCTGGCTGACCACGCCTTCAGAACAAAAAAGGAGAAATCGTGGCGCAACAATCTGTACATATTTTTACCGACGGCTCGTGTTTAGGCAATCCGGGACCCGGTGGCTATGGTGCTGTGCTGATTTACGGCAAGCACCGCAAAGAATTAAGTGAGGGGTTTACGCTCACCACCAACAATCGCATGGAGTTGCTCGCTACCATTGAGGCGTTAAACGAATTAACCAAGCCCTGTCAGGTTGAGTTAACCACCGACAGCCAGTACGTTAAAAACGGGATTAATCAGTGGATCCACGGCTGGCGTAAGAACGGCTGGCGCACATCCAATAAGAAACCGGTAAAAAATGCCGACTTGTGGAAGCGACTGGACGACGCTATAAAACCGCACAATGTAAACTGGCATTGGGTTAAAGGTCACAGCGGTCATCCGGAAAATGAACGCTGCGACGAACTGGCTCGCGCCGGCGCAAATAACCCAACCCACGAAGACACTGGCTACCAGCCCTAAGGCCAAGGGCCTAGGTCGCTTGTTGAATCTTCTTCTCGTGCTGCCTGCATTGATAACTCAACAATAATGGCAGCCCGCAGGACACGCCTATCAGGCAGGTAGCCAATATCACGCTGATGATTTGAGCCCGTGAAAAACGGGTTTTGACAACATACAGATATACCAGCAAGGCAACTGCCGAAATAAAGACATCCAGCCAGGCAAAAACACTTAGTGGCGTGGCAGTCAGATGTTGCCAGAACAACACCGGGTGTACTCCGTATGCCACCAGCCAGCTAAAAAACACTTTTATCGGCAATACGGCGCCGGCCAGGGCTATGAATAAAAACAGTGTTGACGCCCTCATGACCAGCTCACCACCAGTTTTCCCATAGTTGCATTGCGCTGCATCGTCGCATGGCACGCATTAATATCCTCGACGCCGTAGACACGGTCGATAACAACCTGCAATTCGCCGCTAGCAAAAGCAGGCAGACATGATTGCGTAAACGCTGCCACGAGCTGTGCTTTGTATTCAGTCGAGCGGTTTCGCAATGTGCTGCCGGTAATGGTGACGCGTTTAGCGAGTAACTTTGCCATATCGAGTTTTTCTGCAAACCGGCCGCCCATCATGGCGAGATAGACCATAATCCCGTCCATGGCCATGACATTGAGGTTTCTGTTTACGTAGTCGCCTGCCACCATATCCAGCACCGCATTCACACCTGCGGGCCAGTGTTGCCTTATTTCACTTACAAAATCCTGCTCAGTGTAATTAATTAGCAGCGACGCACCTTGTGCTTCGCACACCGCCAGTTTTTCGGCCGAGGACGCGGTCACAGCCGTTTCTACGCCCCACAAACGACAAAGCTGTGTTGCTGCAATGCCCACCCCACTGGCGCCTGCGTGGATCAGCGCTTTTTGCCCATGCTGCAATTTCGCAATGCTGTGCATTGCCTGAAAGGCGGTTAAAAAGACTTCTGCGAGCCCGGCGCCTTCTGCATCACTGA
>NZ_CFIDRX010000257.1:0-4064 GCF_984433645.1 Marisediminitalea sp. | reverse complement strand
TGCGGCTGAACCGCCCGTTAAGTGCCTTACAACGCGCCGCAATGAAGGTTGGTCGTGGGCAGTTTCCACCGCCTCTGCCTGAAGAAGGCAGCAGCGAGATGATCGAAGTGACCCGGGCGTTTAACCGCATGAACCAGGGCATTAAACAGCTTGAACACGACCGTATGGTAATGACTGCGGGTATTTCCCACGACCTGCGTACGCCGCTTACCCGTATTCGCCTGGCAACTGAAATGCTGCCAGACGATCAGGACTGGATAAAAGAAGGCATTGTCAGCGACATCGAAGACATGAACGCCATCATCGACCAGTTTATTGAGTATGCCCGTCAGGAGCAGCAGGAAAAACAAGAAGTCCTTAACCTGAATGCCCTGATCAACGAACTGGTACACAATCGTCAGGCCAATGCGTCCAGTCAGGCTGATGGTCAGGAAGCCAAACATATTCACACCGAGCTAAACCCATTGCCGCCCATTCCGCTGCGCAAAGTCGCGGTTAAGCGGGTAATGGAAAACCTCATTGAAAACGCGTTCCGCTACGGCAGCAATAAAATTGAAGTCACCAGCTATTACGAAGAAAAGCACCATCGTGTGGTATGTGCGATCCGTGACTTTGGCCCGGGCATTCCGGAAGACTGTCTGGAATCCATGTTTCGGCCGTTTTCTCAGGGCGACACTGCCCGAGGTTCAGGTGGCTCAGGACTCGGCCTGGCAATTACCAAACGCATCATTGAAATGCACGGCGGGCAAATCAGCTTAAGAAATCACCCCCACGGCGGACTCATTGCGGAATTCTGGCTGCCCAGTGAAGGGTTGTAGAGCACGACTCTGGCACTCCTGAATTTTCCCATTCCGTCATCCCTGAACATTCCCATTTCGTCGTCCCTGAATCGCGAAGCGATAGCAGGGATCTTACTCTTTAACCTACATAAAACCACACAAGCCGTGTTACTGTGACGCTGTTAATTAAAGTGCTTTGCGTAAAGGCAGGGATGGGAGCAAACCTAAACATGAATCAACAACAATACACCTCAGGATTAGGAAAACAATCAGTAGTACCACCGGAAGTGAAAGGCTGGAACTGGGGCGCATTTTTACTTAACTGGATTTGGGGCATTGGCAATAGCACCTACATAGCGCTGTTAATGTTCGTGCCCCTGGTCAATATTTTTATGTTTTTCATACTCGGCGCCAAAGGTAATGAATGGGCTTGGAAAAACAGAACATGGCGCGATGTAGAACACTTTAAACAAACCCAAAAATCATGGCGAAACGCTGGATTTATTCTCTGGCTCGTTGTTTTTCCTCTGTTCTTCACGCTGATTGGCAACATGCTGAAAGGTGAAGCTTTCGAGCATTCTTTGACGGCAATATCACAACATGCTGACGTTGTTGACGTGATCGGCGAACCGATTGAAGCAGGCTACTTTGTTACGGGGAGCATTCGAACATCCGGGTCAAATGGAGAAGCCTATTTGCAATATTCCCTATCCGGCCCCAAAGGTGAGGCTGAAGCGTACGTCCAGGCATATAAAGACATGGATGTGTGGGTATTACATAACGTTATCGTGCACTGGCCTGAGTCAGACACCAGGATTCAGGTTGTGACACCGGTAGAATAAATAAAAAAGCCCGTTTACTCGCGCAAACGGGCTAATTTATCACTTTGAGGACGTGATAAAAATCGGTAAGCCTATGGCTTAGTTACCCGGACCTGCCTGCTTAATAGCATCAGACACATCGTAACGTTCAAAGTTGTCCTGGAAGTCTGTTACCAGCTTAGCAACATACTCTTCGTAGGCCGCTTTATCTTCCCAGGTCTCTTTGGGTACCAGTAGCTTGCTGTCTACACCAGGCACAGCTACCGGCACGTCAAGGTTCAGACCGTCAATGTGCGTTGTTTCAACATTCGCCAGATCGCCATTCACAATCGCGTCGATGACCGCACGGGTAGTAGGAATATCGAAGCGCTTGCCCGTACCGTATGGACCACCGGTCCAACCCGTGTTAACCAGGTACACCTTGGCGTTGAATTCCTTCACACGTTTAATTAACAGCTCTGCGTATACGCCTGCCGGACGCGGGAAGAAGGGTGCGCCGAAACAGGTAGAGAACGTGGACTCAATGTCTGACGTTGAACCAATCTCCGTTGAACCGACCTTGGCCGTGTAACCGCTCAGGAAGTGATACGCTGCAGCTTCTTCGGTTAACACTGATACCGGCGGCAATACGCCTGATACGTCACAGGTTAAAAACACCACTGAACGCGGCTCGCCAGCCATGTTTTCCACTACACGTTTTTCAACGTGATCAAGCGGGTAGGCCGCACGTGAATTTTGTGTCAGAGATACATCAGCGTAATCAGGCGTGCGGGTGTCATCTAACACCACGTTTTCCAGAATGGTGCCAAACTTGATGGCATCCCAAATTACTGGCTCGTTCTTTTGCGACAGATCGATACATTTTGCGTAGCACCCGCCTTCGAAATTAAAGACTGATCCCGGCGCCCAGCCGTGCTCATCATCACCGATCAGGAAGCGCTTAGGATCCGCTGACAGCGTTGTTTTACCTGTGCCTGACAACCCGAAGAACAAGGTTACATCACCTTCAGCACCCACGTTTGCAGAGCAGTGCATCGGCAATACTTCTTTGGCAGGTAGCAGGAAGTTTTGTACAGAGAACATGGCTTTTTTCATTTCACCGGCATATCGCATACCGGCAATCAGAACCTTGCGCTCAGCGAAGTTAATGATCACAGTACCGTCACTGTTTGTGCCATCGCGCTCAGGCTCACACACAAAGCCGGGAACGTTGAGTACTTGCCACACCGGCTTGTTCTCGCTGTTCCAGTGGTCCGGCGTAATAAACATGTTTTTGGCGAAGATATGCTGCCACGCTGTTTGTGTACGCACGACAATAGGTAATGCATGCTCAGGGTCCGCACCAACCTGTAACTGAGAGCTGTAATATTCTTCCAGTCCCATAAGGTGTGCTTCAACACGTTTCCACAACGCATCAAACTTGCCGGCATCGAACGGACGATTTACCTTGCCCCAGTCGATATCCTGCTCTGTTGTCGGCTCTTTCACAATAAACCGATCAAGCGGCGAACGCCCTGTTCGCTTGCCTGTCTCTACAACCAACGCACCATTTGCGGCTAGCTGCCCTTCACCCTTACTCAGCGCATGCTCTACGAGCACCGCTGCCGATAAATTTGCCCATTCCTTTGCTGCTGATTGAATCGCTGCTGCCGCGGTCATATCACTTCACCCTCAAAACTGTAAACTTTCACCCAGACTTTCAGAATTTACTAAAAGCCCAACCATTGTATAGCAATAAAGGCATTCAACAACATCAAACTGAACAATACTGGGTATTAATTTTGTGCAATTTTCATAATTTTTCTGAAAGTCACTACAAAAAACACCCTCAATTTTGCCGTACCAGGGTCTGTTCAGGCTGGAATTACAAAGCCTGAATATGGTGTAAAGCACCACTAACACCATGTAAAGCATCCTCTACAGGCTACGTATTTACTCTATATTATTTGGAAAAAGGGATATTGACGCAGGTCAAGGGGAGCGGCAAGCACAACGCTCAGAGAGGTTGTGCTGCCTTTGAAGAACTTATTGTGGGGTAGATGAACCGTCGTTGTAACCAGTCTGTAATGCTTCAATATCGATTTCATCAAAGCGATATTCGGTGTGGCAATACTGACAGTTCATGGCAATCGCACCTTCTTCCCTGATGATATCCAGTAATTCCTGCTTATCCAGGTTTCTCAGAGCTTCGGCACTGCGTTGACGAGAGCATGTACAGGCAAACGATACCGGTTTTGGTGTGTAAAGCTGTACTTCCTGTTCGTGGTACAAGCGATACAGCACGTCTTCTGCGGGTAATGAGAACAACTCTTCTGCTGTCATGGTTTCGGTTAGCGCGCACAAGTGCTCAAATTCGCTGTCACTGGTTACTTTGGTAGATTCAGCTGACTGCGGAACCACCTGCAGGAACATACCCGATGCTTTTGGCAGTGTATTGTCAGAAAAGTCGGTATGAATGAACACA
>NZ_CFIDRX010000256.1:3869-4143 GCF_984433645.1 Marisediminitalea sp. | reverse complement strand
ATGTTTTTCGTTACAGCCTTCACGCAACCTATATTAATGGAGCGCAAAGTTGATTTGGCGACAGCGGTAATGACCAGCGTAAATGCTGTATGGGTGAACAAGGTACCCATGTTTACCTGGGCTGGAATTATCTTCTCTATGGTAGCCATTGGTTTTGTAACCGGGTTCATCGGTTTTATTGTGCTAATGCCTATCTTAGGATTTGCTTCCTGGCACGGTTATATTGATGCGATAGAAACAAAACGCGAACGTTCCTACGTGTAAAATCCATAGC
>NZ_CFIDRX010000256.1:0-3859 GCF_984433645.1 Marisediminitalea sp. | reverse complement strand
GTTTAAAAAAGACCCGTTTTTACGGGTCTTTTTTGTTTCCGTACTCAAAAATCTCACCCTTTCCATAGCGCTTTACTTCAAAACGAAGCCTAAAACTGTTTCTGAATAACGAAATATCAGTGCTTTTCTGTAATAAAATTACACTATGACGATTAAGTTAGGCTGTTATTTACCACTTAAGTTGTAAATTTATGGTGATTAACCCCTATTTTACGTTGTTAAATTACCTTTTTTGAAAGTTTTTTAAGAAAATTAATGACATAAAATTAAATTTATTAGATGTTTTGGTTATATTTATATTTAAAAAATTCAATAAAAACAATTATTTGAAAAGTTAACTCGTGTTTTACAATTGAATTTACCGTAATTTCACCATGCGTAAACAATAAAAAAACAGTAATTTTATTTCAGATGGGGCATAAATATAGTGCACCAGGACGAAACGTCAGGTGTCACACAAAGCAACTTACCTAACGACAGTTGATTGTGTGTTTCAAATAATCCTGAGAGGAAATCGACTATGAAAAACGTAATCAAATCTGCTTTATTAGCAACAGTATTAGCTGCCAGCGCAAGCACTGCAATGGCTGACGTAACCGCTGAAGGCGTTCGCTTCACTGGCGACACTGAATTCGCTGGTTTTTGTAAAGCCGTAGTAAAAGATGATGTACGTCTGCTTCGTTCAGCTGTAGCACGTAATGTTGGTCTGATTGGTTCTAGCCAGCGTGAAGTTCTGCGTGTAATCAATGCTGAAGGCGGTGTTACTTGTAACGGTGTAAGCCTGGTTGAGTTCTCTGAAACTCGTGCGGCATCTAGCGTATATCAGTTCCTGACAGCCAGAAGTTAATCGTGGCGGTACCAGTAAACGGGAGCAGCAGTTGTACATGCATTGCTCCCGTTTAAACTGTGTCCTTAGTGGTGAGTTAGCTTGCCGTAATCCATTGTCCTACCCACTGTTTCATCCTGAATATCATCCTACTGGTACGGTAACGTACTTTCAGCAACAATACATAAGCCAACGGCACCAGAAACAAACTGGTCAATGTGGAAAATAACAGACCGCCGATAATGGCTATAGCCATAGGGGCGTAAGTCGGGCCGTCACCGCCAATCCGTGTTGAACCTAATGCCAGCGGAATTAACCCTAATACCGTTGTTGCGACTGTCATTAATATTGGCCGAATCCTTGAGCTACAACCGTCTACGACTGCATTCAACAGACTCTCACCTTCATTCAACAATTGATTGATGCGATCAACCAGCACAATACCGTTGTTCACCACAATACCCATGAGGATCAGCATACCAATCATACCCATCACCGACATTGATGTGCCCGTGATCATGTAGGCCCAGAACACACCGGTTATACTGAACAGTAAAGAGCTGATAACGGCAGTAGGTAACAGAATCGACTCAAACAACGCTGCCATCACGATATAAATCATGCACACCGCCAGCAACATATTCATTTGCATTACTGCAAAGGCTTCATCCTGACGACGAAAACCGCCATCCAGTGTCCAGTCGTAGCCGGACGGCAACGCAATGTACTGCATGGCTGTTTCTATGCGCTCACGTGCCTGTTCCATAGTGGTGCCTTCTTCAAGGTTGGCGCCAATTGACAGGGCTGTTTGACGGTAATAGCGGTTTATTTGTGAAAGCTGCGGTGCAACTGTAATGTTCGCCACCATATCGAGGGTGATATTGCGCCCGTCATTATAAGCAATATTCAGATTGCGCAGGGCAGACAGCGATTCTTGTACCGACTTACCATACAGCAACTTCACATTGATTTCGCCGGCCTCTCCATAGCGGAAAGTACGCAGGTTATTACCGCGAAGGGCAGTGGCAATAAGATTAGCGACTTCCTGTGCATTCAACCCAAGTTTAAAGGCCTTCTGACGGTCGATGTTAATCTGTAGCTCCTGTCGTTCACTGCCCACGTCTGCTTTTACGTCAATTAATCCATCCACGTTGCCCAGTACGGTAACGACTCGGTCTGCAATTGTGCGCAGTTGATCAGAGGACTCGCCCAATAGGGTGAGACGCACACCGCCGCCATTGCCATCGTTCCAGCGGAATGACGGACGCGCGCGCACGAACTGTGGCATTTCTTCTTTAATACGGCGTTTTATTTCCGACACTGGAACGGGTAAATCCTCCTGCAGCGTCAGATTAGAAACGGCAAAGCCCGGTTGATAATAGGTATATACCTGTTTTATGAAAAACTTCTCCTGATTTGCGTAGAGATAGGCTTCCATTTTATCGACAGTTTTCTCTACCTCGTCCAGGGTAAAATTCTGAGTGATATGGTAATTCAACCAGATACGGCCCTGATCGTCATTGCCTTCATCGTCGCTGGAGATCACGTTGATTGGGATAAGGGTGCTAACCAGAATAAACACCGCGATGAGTGCGGATTTACGCTGGTTTTGCATGGTCCAGTTCAAAATGGCGCGGTAGCGTTTAATGTAGCCAGGGGTACCCGAGGCCAGAACTTTGGGCGCTTTCATTTTTGAAGCTAACAGCGGGATCAGGGTTTGCGCGATTAACAGTGAGGCAAACAGTGAAATACAAATCGCAATAGCAACGTGTTCGAGGAAAACGGTTACGTCGATTTTTACCCCAACGATATTAGGCAAAAATACAATGGCTGTGGTGGTCGTCCCGGCGATGACCGCCAGACTCACTTTGCCTACGCCAACTTTAGTGGCCGTCTCAGCGTTGCTGTGATGTTCGCGCTGCTGAAAAATACTCTCAGTGACCACCACTGCGTTGTCGACCAGCATGCCCACGGCCAGCATAAGCCCCATAAGGGATAATATATTCAGTGAATAATCAAACAAGTACATCACCCCCAGCGTAATACAAATAGAGAAGGGGACAGACAGCACAACCAGTAACGTGGTGCTGAGTTGACGCAAGAATAGATACAGCACCACGATAGACAACAGCGCACCTACCAGGCCGGCTTCAATCAGGTTGCTTAACGACGAGGTGACCGAGTCTGCTACATCGTCCATGACAAACAGATTAATGCCATTGAAAGCCGGATCGTCTTTGGCTTTCTCGATGACCTGCATAACCTGACGAGAGACTTCCACCAGATTAGAGCTGGATTCGCGGAAGATGTTAAAGCCGACCGCATAAGTACGGTCCAGGTGTCGGCCTTCGTTGCGCTCCGGCAGTTCAAAACTGATGGTCGCAATGTCTTTCAGCATAATGCCAGGAGCGACATACAACTGCTCAACGTCGCGCATGTCAGTGAATTCGCCCTGAGGATTCACCATGTATTTTTGGTCATTGGCAAAGAAATGCCCGGCGCTCATTGAAAAGTTGGCGGCACGCAGGCGTTGCCCTAACTGGTCGGTATCGATATGCAGTGACGTGATACGTTCTGGGATCAGGCGAACACTGATTTGTTTCTTTTCAACGCCGTATAGTTCAACCCTTGAAACTCCCGGCACGCGTTCAATCACGCGTTTCAGATTGCGGTCCAGCAAGTCATAGGCGTTCGACAGATCCCGGTCACTGGATACCCGCAGCTGAAAAATAGGCATGTCGTTGGTGTTGAATTTATACACCAGCACTCGCTCTACATCGTCGGGTAGTTCGTCGCGAATGGCATCGATTTTTTCCCTGGCCTCAATACTTTTTGCTTTGATATTGGCGTCCCAGGCAAATTCGACAAAGATTTCTGCGCGGTTTTCAAACGAGGATGCCTGCAAACGCTTGATACCCGACATGGTTGCTATGGCTTCTTCAACCGGTCGCGTGATCATCCGCTCAATTTCCGCCGGCGTGGCGTCGTTATACGGGATTTGCACCATCATCTGGGGAATATCGATGCCCGGAA
>NZ_CFIDRX010000255.1:0-4150 GCF_984433645.1 Marisediminitalea sp. | reverse complement strand
GCGATAGGCTCACTCATCCCAAGACCGATGAGTGAGCCAACGGGTTATGGCGCTTAAGCCATAGTAACGAATTCTTCGCCGCTGGTGGGGTGAATAGCAATACAGGCGTCAAAATCTGCCTTGGTTGCACCCATTTTCATGGCAACCGCAAAACCTTGCAGGATTTCATCCATTGCATAACCGATACCGTGTAAACCTACTACGCGTTGGGATTCACCCTCACAAATCAGCTTCATACTGGTGAGTTGGCGATGACGCGTTACTGCGGTGTACATTGCGGCAAAACTTGAACGGTAAATAGTGAGGTTTTCCTTCCCATATTGCGCCTCAGCCTCGGCTTCTGTCAGCCCTACAGTGCCAATGGGCGGGTGACTGAAAACAACCGTTGGGACTAAGGCATAATCTAAATGGGCGTCATGCTGCTGATTAAACAAACGTTCACTTAACAAGCGGCCTGCTTTTACCGCGACCGGTGTGAGTTCAGGCTGACCCGTAATATCACCAACGGCGTACACGCCGTCTACCGTCGTATTCTGATACTTGTCGACCGTTATTAACCCTTTATCGGTAACGTCGATCTGGGTGTTTTCCAGGCCAATGTTGTCGGTGTTTGGGCGACGGCCAGTCGCCCAAATCAGGCATTCTACAGTAAGTGAGTTGCCGTCGGTCAGCGTCAATACTAACTGGCCGTCCTGTTGCTTCTCAATGTGAGTGATTTCGGTTTGATCATGCACATTTACGCCTTCTTCTATCATCAGGGTTTTCAGGGTTTCCTGAATCGTGTGATCGAAGCCTCTAAGTGGCATAGTTTGGCGGATCAGAGAATGTGTTTCGCTGCCCAGTGCATTCAGTACGCCCGCCAGCTCAACGCCAATGTAGCCACCGCCTACTACGGCAACGGTTTTCGGCTGGGCGTTTAACGCGAAGAAGCCGTCAGAATCAATACCATGTTCGGCGCCTGGAATGTCTGGCGTGAATGGTCGACCGCCGGTAGCAATGGTGATGTGCGGCGCAGTGTAGTGTTCACCGTTTACTTCAACAGTGTGGTTGTCGACGAATTTGGCATACCCATTTAGCAGCGTTACGTCGTTGTTGCCCAGTACGCGATCGTACGATGCGTGAATGCGAGAGATGTAAGCCTGACGGCTGGCAACCAGGGTTTCCCAACTGAAGTTATTTACTGTGACATCAAACCCGTAATCAGGGCCGTATTTGTGGATTGCTTCGGCTACCTGTGCGCCGTACCACATCGCTTTTTTGGGCACGCAGCCCACGTTAACGCAGGTACCACCAACGGCTTTGCTTTCGATTAAAAGTACTTTTTTACCGTGTTTGGCTGCCCGGTTAGCAGAGGCGATACCGCCGCTACCGCCGCCAATACAAATATAGTCAAACTGTTGCATGAATTACTCGCCTGGGTTTCGAATCATTAAGGTATTCTGGCATTTTTTACGCTTTTAAAACACCCGTTTACAGCAAGTATAGTTCGGTCTGACTGTGAAAGTTACCCTATCGTCGCATCTTCCATACCGTTTCGTTCTACGGCGATATCAAAAAAGCGATTGTGTTCACGTTCGTACTGCGCCAGCTTGGCAATGGTGGCATCGGTAAATACATGGCCTTCCGGTAGCAGTAAAATGTGACTCTCGTTATACAGGTTTTTGCTGAGGACCATGCCCGGTTTAAGTTCTTCGGTACTCAGACGGTTCTCTATGTAACTGGGCTTATCGATGTCCTTGGTATTTAACAGGATATCCAGCACGTTGCCGTCATATCGGGTATTGCGGTGCTTTTTCAATTCCACACGAGCTTCAATAGGCGTCATTGGCTGACCGGTAATTCGGCCGCTAACCATGCGCCAATAGTCTCTGGCTACAGCTAAAATCCGTGCCCCAATGGGGATCTGCGTTGCAACCAACTTGTACAGGCCTGCGCCATTGTAGTATTCAAACTGGTATTCCAGAATATCACTCACTTCACGCAGGTGTTCGGCCGGCGCCAAAATGGTTTTTGCCAGTTTGGTTTGCGACAAATAGTTCTTTTGTTGCTGATAGGATAGCTTGTTAAATGCCGGGCGATAATGCTCAGGCTTCAGACCTAACAATCCGAATTCGCCTATCAGACAGGCATAACGGATGACATTCGTTTCTTCTTTTGAACACTCCAGCAGGTTGGCTAGTTTGGTGGCCAGTTCGCTGACTTCAATTGCAAACTTGCCGTCGATGTCCGGATTGATTGAAATGACGTTAAACAGCACTTGTTCAAGGGCCGCGTTGCGTTGTTCAATGCGACGCAGTGCCGCTTTGATCTGTTTAGTACGTTTTTGTACTACCTGCTCCAACGAGTTATTTACTTCCTTGAGCTTGGCATTCTGTAGTTTGGTCAGTTTTTGCAGACGCGCGTTTTCGTCTTTTAACTTAATGCGCTCCAGGCCTTCTTCAATGGTATTGATCAGTTCCTGGTTGTCCCAGGGTTTTTGCAAGTAGCGATGAATTCGTCCCTGATTTACCGCTTTAATGGTGGCGTCAATATCGGCAAAGCCAGTTAATACCACCCGAAAAGTGTCGGGGTAGTGCGCAGCAACCTGTTCGAGTAACTCCGCCCCGGTCATGCCTGGCATTTTCATATCCGAAATCACCACATGAATGGGCTTTTCTTTCATAACGGCGAGTGCTTTTTCACCACTGTCTACCAGCGTGAGATCGACATCCAAAGAAAATAGTGCCCGCTTAATAGCACGCAATATATTTTGCTCGTCATCAACACACAGCACCTGATACTTCACTTGCTCTGTTTGTTGTGCATCTGTCATGTCATTCTCCTTGTTAAACTCACTCCGCCTGAGGTGCATTGCATGGGGCGCCGCGTAAATTTAATCAGTGAAAAAGAAGCCGCTATTATTGCGCTTCGTTAGTTTGTGTTTGCAAAGGCTGAGAATTGTCGCCGACTGGCAACGTAATAATAAATCGGCTGCCTTCGCCTTCTTTACTAGTTACTTCAATGCTACCGCCATGTTCCTGAATAATTCCGTAGGTAATTGACAGGCCCAGTCCGGTTCCCTGTCCCTCCGGTTTTGTGGTGAAAAACGGGTTAAACAGCTTTTCAAGATTTTCTTCAGAAATACCACAGCCTGTATCGGTAATATCAACAATAACCTGCTTGCCCTGCAGGTAAGTGTGTACGGTAATTACCCCTTGCTTGCCGGTTGCCTCAATGGCCTGGCCGGCGTTGATCAGTAAATTTGTAAACACCTGGGTGAGTTTGCCTACGTTGAAATAGACTCGCGGTAAATCAGCGAACTGCTTTTCTACTTTGCAAATGTATTTCAGCTTGTTATTCACCATTGTCAGGGTGGTGTTGAGACAGTGGTTTAAGTCGAACCACTGCTTTTCATCTGAATCGATACGCGAGAAGACTTTCAGCCCTTTCACTATTTCACTGACCCGCGCCAAACCCTCAACCGATTCCTCGATAAGCGGGGTAACATCTTCGCTGATGAAGTCAAAATCGTGCTGGGCATAGAACTGGTGGATTTCTGTTATCAGTGCTTTTTGGGCTTCTATGTCAGCATCAGGCTGCAGCTTTTTCACCAACGTCATAAGGATTTGGAACATCGACAGGTAGTCTGTTAGCGTGTTCAGGTTGCTGCTGACAAACCCAACCGGGTTGTTGATTTCATGGGCGACACCGGCAGCCAACTGACCAACCGAAGCCATTTTTTCCGCTTGAAACAGCTGTTGCTGGGTTTCTTTTAATTCTTTGTTCGACTGCTCTAACAGCTCGTTTTTCTCACTGAGTGCCTGGGTACGGCGAGCGATTTTTTCTTCAAGAGACTGGTTCAACTGGGTCAGTTCGTTTTCGGCTTCCAGCCGGGACTGGTATTCGGTTTCCAGATTTTTGACCAGTAAGTTAAACGTTTTTGCCAATTCGGTAAGCTCGTCGTGACCTTTTTCTGCAATAGGCGCAGTCTTGAAATGACTGGTTTTTATGGCGTTAACAATATCTTTAGCGCCTTGCCTAAGTGTATTTAACTGTGAAGTCAGATAAGTGCCCAACCCATAGCTGAACAACGCTACCAAACCCAATTCGATGAGTGCCAGCGAGACAATCCAATTGCGAATTTGAATGAGTGACGATTGTACGTAGCCTA